>CAISKH010000171.1 GCA_903885865.1 uncultured Mucilaginibacter sp. | reverse complement strand
CGCCCCAGCCGTACGGTACATAGTTTACTGCAATTCAACTCATATCCTGCCGACGCCAAATGATAACGCACAAACGAATAATCGAAATTTACATTATGGGCAATAAATATTTTGCCGTGCAGCAGGTGGTATATATCGGCGGCTACATCTTCAAACGGTGGGGCATCGGCTACCATTTCATTGGTAATGCCTGTTAGCGCACGTATGTAAATAGGTATATCTTTACGGGGGTTAACCAAAGTGCTGAACCGTTTGGTTATTTTTTTACCATCATGTAAGCAAATAGCAATTTCGGTTATGCCGTTAGCGCTGGCATGCCCTCCCGTGGTTTCTATATCTACAATTGCATACATAGGGTAAAAGTACTAATTATTTTAGCCAAATAATAACAAGGATAAATAATCATCGTATTACAGCCACATAGCCCGTTAGGGGTTTATTGCTGACGCCCGTTATAATGTAATAGTAGGTACCCTCAGGAACCTTAGCTCCATTATATCTTCCGTCCCAGGGCACAGCATAATTATTAGAAAAATAAACACGCGTACCGTAACGGTTCAGTATCTCAACCGTAACTTTAGAATAGGTATTTAAATTATTAATATCCCAGGTATCATTTATACCATCACCATTAGGTGTAAAGGTATTGGGTATATAAATATTAGCCGATGGAACCAGGTTAACTGTAAGTATACCATTAACATAACCGAAGGTATAATTAGATGCAATACCACCGCTTACAATTATGGGATACTGCCCCACATGTGATGCCTGCGTAGCCGTGGTTATAGCTGTAGGTTGCATGGTTAGCTGCGCTATACCATCGCTATTAACAAAACCTGTATAAGTTATTGTTAACGGCGGGTTAATATCTCCATAAATTTTACTTTTATTATCTGCAGTAACAGTTAACGGTGCCGGTGTTACGGTTATGTTTCCTGCCTGGTAATTTATAGTATAATTAACAGGATTGAACGTCCCCCCGGTGGCTGCTGTTGGTATAACCGACGTATTGTAGGTACCTGTATTGGCAACAGCCGCTGCACCGGCACCATAGGTTATTGTAACAGTGCTTACAGTTTCTGAATTTTTCAGGCCGGTTGTTGTAAAAGCAGTTGAACCAGCCCCGCCTGTAAGCACGCTCCCGAAAGTTTTACTCACATTATCAGCGGTAATAGTTAGCGGTGCCGGGGTTACTGTAAGGGGACCATTCTGATAGGTGACGTTGTAATTGGCTAATAAAAAACCGTTTGCCCCTGTAATATTTGCGGTACTAATAGAATTTTTATATACCCCAACAGGGTCAGTAGCGGCACTTCCTCCCGTAATAGAAATATTTAATGAACTTACTGTTTCTCCATTCTTTAAACCATTTAAACCTGTATTAAGTGAACTAAAATTGAAATTGGAAGTGGTGGCAACAAAATCACTGAATGTATCCCCGTATATTTTGCTGCCGGAAACAACAATAATTAGCTGTGCCTGGCTAACAGTGCTTGCCGGCATTGGCAGGTTTACATCAGAAGCGCCAGGGCTGCTTAATACTATAGGTCCGGAGTAAGTACTGGCGGCTGTGGTTTGTTTTAAACGGATATAAACCGTTGTGGGTGCTATCGTGCCTATGCCGTTAACGGTAACCGTACCGGCAAAATTAACACCATCAATACTCACCTCGAATCCTGGCGGGGGCGTAACCAATATCCCGGCTACCATACCCGTACCTGACACCATAAAACTGGTTGATGACGACGGCGTACCATAAGTTGTGCTTACTGAAGAAGGGCTGCCGGTGATTGTTATAATTGGTACGGCTACAGCATTAATAGCAGTTGCAAATGTTAAAAACAGGTTTAGCTTGATACACCGTATATGTCTGTTTAAAAATTTCACCTTCTAAATTACACTTACTTTCAAACTATCACAATAGATGTTCGGTTCTGCTAAAAAACAAACAAAAAGGCCATATTACTATGGCCTTTTTGTGATCCGGATAGGACTAATCTTTAATCAACCAATCACCAATCACTTCTTCTTCGCCTGCAATTGTTGCTGCTGACGCATCATTTCTTCCATTTTGGCACTGAAGCCCGATTTTTTCTTTTTATCATCAGGTTTCTTTTTGTTTTCCTGTATCTGGGCGTGTATCTTTTTATCGTCAACCATTAACTTGATCAAATATTGCTGCAGAAAGGTCATCATGTTGGCCAGGAAATAATAATAGTTCAAACCTGCCGGGTAACCGTTCAACGCGCCCAGGAAGATAACCGGGGTAATGTACCCTATATATTTCATCTGCCCGGTAACGCCCGATATCTGGTTGTTAAAGTAAGTGTATATCAATGTCGATATGGTCATTAATAAACACATTAAGCTTAAGTGGTCGCCTAAGAAGGGAATGCTGAAACCAAAGTTTAGTATAGAGTCATAGGTCGACAAGTCATGCATCCATAAAAAGCCTTGTCCGCGCAGTTCAAACAAACCGGGGAAAAATCGGAAGAACGCGATCACGATAGGCATTTGTATCAGCAGGGGCAAACAGCCGCCTAAAGGGTTTACGCCGGCCTTTTTGTACAGCTTGAGGTATTCCTGCTGTAACAGGGTAGGGTTATCTTCACCAACTTTGGCTTTAATTTCGTCCATCTCCGGCTTTAAAACCCGCATTTTAGCCATTGATAAGTATGACTTGTAGGTAAGCGGCGATAGTACCAGTTTCAGTATTATGGTTAACGCCAGTATAATTATACCGTAGTTCCAGTTAAACTGGGTTAAAAAATTAAATACAGGTATTACCGCAATGCGGTTTATGTATTTTAAAGGCCCCCAGCCCAGGTTAATTTGCTTTTCAAGGCCATGGCCCTCAGCTGCAAGCGTTTTATAATGGTTAGGGCTAAAATAAAAATCAAGGGGGAAGCTGCCATCGGCGCTTTTGGCTAAAACGAGGCTAGCTTTAAGCTGTTTTATATCGGCATGATTGCTGGTATCCGTACTTACTGCCAGGCTTGATTTGGTAAACCCTTCCTTTGTAAGCAATACGCTCGAAAAAAAGTGCTGCTTAAACGAAATCCATTGCAGTTTTTTATCATTAATATCTTTTTGATCGTCCTTGGTATCGCCCAGGTCATTAAAATCATTCTCCGTGTTCAGGTATTGGATCATCGTGTATTGACGATCAAGCGTAGCGCTCTTTTCCAGCCTGTGCAAGCTTGTTTCCCAATCAAGTGTAATACTGCCAAGGTTTGCAGCAACATTATCAAGCCCAACCGGTTTAATGGTGAAGCCAACTTTATAGCCGTCGCCATTTAAGCTGTATATATAGTCGATATATTGCGTTGGGCTATAGCTTAAACGCATAGTAATGGAGGATGAATCTTTTCCTGTAACCTGTAGCGCAGGTGCACTCGGGGTAAAATACCTGTCGTTAGTATTAATGTTGGCTATGCCTGCCGCGAAGCTAAATCCAAACTTATTTTGATAGCCGTCAAATAATATAAGCGGCTTACCATCAAAAGTTTTAAAATTCTTTAACTCAACCGAATAGATACGCCCGCCCCTGGTCGTTAATTTTAAGCGGATATCTTTATTCTCCAGCGTTACCAGTTTTTCGGTGCCAATTAAGGAGGCCCCAAACGGACTTTTTAAGGCAGCTGTGTCAACGGTTTTATTGGCGGCTTTAGCTGTATCAATAGTTGCAGTAATACCGGGTGTTTTTATCCCTGCCCTTTTAAGCGAGTCTTGGTGCTGCAGTAATTTCTCTTTCTTTATCTCAATATCCGACGGTTTTAATAAATAAAACGAACCGACTAAAATGAGCATGATCAGGAATACTCCTGTAAACGTATTTCTATCCATTAGTTATCGTATGGTAAATTGTTATTTCCTTCGGGCATAAGCCAGCGAAGCGGCGACAAAGTTAATAAAAAGTGGGTGCGGATTTGCAACAGTTGATTTTAATTCGGGGTGAAACTGCGTCCCTACAAAAAACGGGTGGTTTTTTAATTCAACTATTTCTACCAGGTTGCTTTCGGGGTTAAAACCCGATGGCACCAGGCCTGCCTTTTCATAATTGTTTAAATATTCATTATTAAATTCGTAACGATGCCTGTGCCGCTCGCTTATTTGTGTCTTTCCGTATATGGCCGCAGCTTTGCTTCCTTTTTTAATAGCGCAGGCATAAGCGCCCAAACGCATGGTGCCGCCCTTGTTGATCACTTTTTTTTGCTCTTCCATCATGCAAATTACCGGATCTGGGGTATCGGGACACATTTCGGTGCTGCTGGCATCCTTAAGGCCCAAAACATTGCGGCCAAACTCAACCACTGCACATTGCATACCCAGGCAAATACCAAAAAACGGGATATTATTTTCACGCACATAACGTATCGCTTCAATTTTACCTTCAAAACCACGCTCGCCAAAACCCGGCGCAACCAAAATGCCATGCAGGACCTGCAATCTTTCAATAGCGTTTTCGGGCGTTAAATGTTCCGACGGGATATACTCTACTCTTACCTTGCATTCATTTTTAGCTCCCGCGTGTATAAACGACTCCATAATGGATTTGTAAGCATCAGGCAGTTCAACATATTTGCCAACCAGCCCTATGCGCACATCTGAAGTTGGATTTTTTAAGCGGCCCAGGAAATCTTTCCAGCTTTCCAGGTCAGGCTCTGATTTGTGAGGCAGCTTTAATTTGGAAAGTACAATTTTATCCAGTTGCTCCTTCAGCATTAATAACGGCACGTCATAAATGGTCGAGGCGTCAATAGATTCAATAACCGCATTTACATTAACATTGCAGAACAAAGCTATTTTTTTACGGATATCCATTGTTAAAGGGTGCTCAGTGCGGCAAACCAACACATCGGGCTGTATGCCATACTCCAGTAACATTTTTACGGAGTGCTGGGTTGGTTTGGTTTTTAATTCGCCGGCGGCCGCAAGGAAAGGGATAAGCGTAAGGTGTATCACTACCGAGTAACCCGGCCCCATTTCCCATCTGAATTGTCTAACCGCTTCAATGTAGGGCAACGATTCAATATCGCCTACGGTACCGCCCAGTTCGGTTATTACAATATCATACTTGCCGCTTTCACCCAATATGCGGATATTTCTTTTGATCTCATCGGTAATATGCGGAACAACCTGCACAGTTTTACCCAAAAAAGCGCCTTCGCGTTCTTTGTTGATCACATTTTGGTAAATGCGGCCGGTGGTAATGTTATTGGCCTTGGATGTTGGCGTATTTAAGAAACGTTCGTAATGGCCCAAATCCAGATCTGTTTCGGCACCATCTTCGGTAACATAACATTCGCCGTGTTCATAAGGGTTCAATGTACCCGGGTCGATGTTAATATAAGGGTCGAATTTTTGGATGGTTACGCTGTATCCGCGCGATTGCAAAAGCTTGGCTAAAGAAGCCGAAATAATACCCTTGCCTAACGACGAGGTTACACCGCCCGTAACAAATATATATTTGGTCATGTTTTGTTTTGAAAATTGGCAGCGGTTTTAGAGCCGGAACCAATTGTTTGTGTACGGGATACAAAAGTAAGAAAATATTTGGTGTTTGGTTGAAGAAGTTGTAATTGTTGAAAAGGTTTCAGTTGTTAAAAGGGTAACCGATTTTAATTTAAACAAAAGAAGAAATATTTTCTTTCTACATAATTATAACAACCCATTATTTTTTACCCGGTGCAATGAAAAGAGTATTATTGGTGATCGCGTTTTTGTTTTTTACGGAAACTAATTACGCTGAAAAAAAGCGCCCGGATGAATTTGTCCAGTACATAACAGCGTTAAGCGGTATGTCGAACCTTTTTTCAAGGCTATTAGATGATATAGACACTATTGTTCGCCGGCCAGACAGGGTTAGCTTTAAAGAATTAGCAGTTAATTTTAACCGAAAACTAAAGGTATTGATGATCAACCAAAATCATTTGATATCAATAATTAATAAAGGAGGATTTTCAGATAAAGCTTTCCCTAATTCGCTCCGCATAATGGAAAAGAATGTGGCCGACCTAAAAAAAATATTGACAGACAACCGCGGTCTAATTGACCAGTTGAAAATAAGCAATTTTAATAGTAGCGATATATACGATCATTTAGATACCCGGCTTTATGAAAATGATGTATTGTTAACCAAGATAAAAACCCGCCACAATAAAGTGTTTAAACAAAAAGTAGCGGATAATTTAATGCAGGCCGTAGTGATATTGAACGAATGTTATGGTAAAGTAAGTGCCTTGTATAGTAAGTTGAAATAGCGGTTACTTAATGTTTATTGCCGCGTTAATAACTATATTCACTCCATTTATCTGATTAGAAGTATTGGCAAGAAAATAAACCGTATCGGCAACTTCCTGTGTAGTTAACAATTTTTTAAGGGGATGATTTTCCTTTATTTGTTCTACTATACGTTCATCAACACTTTTAGTGAAATTTGTTAACATAAATGATGGTGAAACAGTATTCGAGGTAATATTGTACTTGCCATTTTCAGCTGCCCATACTTGTGCCAATTTTTCGAGGTATGCCTTATTTGCTACATAAATGGCAGCGCCGGCCGGTGGGGTATTGACCAGGGCAGCGGTTAAAATAGTAATAATTTTACCGCTCTTTTTTTTTCGGAAGCCGGCGATAGCTGCTTGCGTAAGTTCAATTGTTGGAACTATGTTTTCTTTAAACCCCGTTAAAAAATCAGTTGGGGCTGTTTTATGAAAATGCGTTATTATAAAACTCCCTAAATAGGCGTTGTTTATTAACACATCCGGATCAAACTCGCCAATTTTGGTTTTTAAATACGCAACGTCGGTTTCATTTTTAAAGTCGCACTTAATTGGGATTGCATTTGGAAAGTCGGATTGGATCTGTGTGGCGTTGGGGCCGGATTGGTTGAAAGTGAAATACACCGTATTGTTCAAATCGGCGGCTAACCTGCGCGTAATTGCTTCGCCCAATCCTGAAGAACCGCCGGTAATTAAAATAATCATGTTAATAAGCCTATTTGAATTTGACCTTTTGCCACTACTTTTTGTTCTTTATTTTTAAAAATAAACTTAAACTCGACAGCGTTAACAGCCTCATGTAAGTCGCTTACTTTTGCTTTAAACTGTAACTCATCATTTAAATAAACTGGATTCCTGAATTGAATTTGCTGCGAATGAATTATTACATGCTTTACAGGAAGGCATTCGCCAATAAAATAAGAAATAAATCCGTTTAAAATATTGCCATGCATTACCCTTTCTTTAAACCCAAACTCAATAGCATATTGATCCCAGATGTGTAAAGGGTTGGTATCCTTAAATGTACGTATAAACCCCTCATAAATTTCGGTTGAAACTATAAATGTTTTTTCAAATTTATCATGAATGTTGAAGATCATGCTTTTTTACTAACAATAGCGCTTATCATTTCTCCTACATTATTCCAACTCTGAATTTCCTGCGAAGTAAACCGTATACCAAATTGCTTTTCAACTGCTACAACTAATTGGATGTGATTTAATGAATCCCAATCTTCTACATCACCCGCAGTTGTATTAAATGTTAAAATTATATCTTCATTATCAAGTGTATCAATAAAAATTCTGTTAAATGTT
>CAISKH010000170.1 GCA_903885865.1 uncultured Mucilaginibacter sp. | reverse complement strand
AATTTTACCTGCTGTTGTTTTTGCCCAAAATAAGGCCGATACCATACCTAACGTTATTACCTTACGGCAAAGTATATTATTTGCATTACGTAATCAACCGGCAGTAAAACAAGCAGCAATTGACCAGGCGATAAATGAACGAGATATAAAGATAGGATTATCAGCCTGGCTTCCGCAACTTAATTCATCAGGCACATATGATCATTATTTTAAAGGCAGCCCGATTGCTTCTACAACACCCGGTGTGGTATCAAGTATTGATGAATATTCAAGTTTAGGTTTGCAGGCAAGCCAGGTTATATATAATAGCGACGTATTGCTGGCGTCAAAAACCGCTAATTATTCCCGCTTATATTATAAACAGAATACGTTAAGCAGTCAGATCAACGTAGTATCGGATGTTAGTAAGGCCTTTTTTGATGTATTGTTATCGCAAAAACAATTGGCTATTATTAATGACGATATTATAAGGCTGCAAAGAAGCTTAAAAGACGCTTATAACCGGTACCAGGCAGGCGTAGTAGATAAAATAGATTACAAACAGGCAACTATAGCCTTAAATAATGAAATAGCCACACACAAGCAAACCGCCGAAGCAATTAACAGCAAATTTGCCTACCTTAAACAAATAATGGGGCTGGACCCCGCGGCTAGCGTAACCTTATCGTATGATTCAACAACCTACGAAAAAGAGGCTTATATTGATACTAACCAAACATTAAACGTAAATAACCGTGTTGAATATCAATTATTACAAACTGAAAAAAGTTTGAAGGGCCTGAATATAAATTATTACCGCTGGGGCTTTTTACCGTCAGTATCGGCCATGGGGAATTATGATTTATCTTATTTGAACAGCAGGTTCTCTGATCTGTACAGCCGGTCGTACCCGCTTGCTTATGCGGGCCTTTCGTTAACGTTGCCCATATTCCAGGGAACCAAACGCCTGCAAAATTTAAGCAAAGCAAAATTACAGGTTGAACGCGCCGACCTGGATATTATTAATTCAAAAAACACTATCAACACCGAATATATACAGGCATTGGCAAGCTATAAAAGCAATTATACCAATTGGCAATTGCTTAAACAGAACACCGACCTGGCAAAAGATGTATACAATGTAGTAAGCTTACAGTACCGGGAAGGGGTAAAGACCTATCTGGATGTTATAGTAGCGCAATCAGACCTCAGATCTTCTGAACTTAATTACTATAACGCGCTTTTCCAGGTATTATCAAGCAAAATAGATCTTGAAAAAGCATTGGGTACGCTTGGTGTTGTACAATGATATCATTATAAATAACTGAAGTAAAAATTAACAAGCAACAATTACATCCCCGATGAAAAAAAAGCATATATTTTGGTTAATCCCCGCTGCATTAGTGGCATGGGCGTCATGTAAAGAAAACAAGGCGGCATCAATGGATGCTGCTCCGCCGCCAACCCCGGTAAGTGTTGCTGAAGCCATAAGGGCCGAGGCTATATATTACGATCAATACCAGGGAACGGTAGTTGCATTAAACACAGTAGAACTGCGCAGCGAGGTAACCGGGTTTATAACAGGGATATACTTTAAGGAGGGCGAGATAGTACCTAAAGGAAAAAAGTTATATGAGATAGATCAGCGTAAATACCTGGCGGCTTATAACCAGGCCGAAGCCAATTTATCAGGCGCGAACGCGTTTTTATTAAGGGCGCAAAAAGACGTTGACCGCTATAATATGCTGCTTAAAAACGACGCAATCGCACGCCAAACGGTCGACCAGGCCGTTGCTACCTACCAATCGAGTAAAAGCCAGGTAGAAATAGCAAAAGCAGCTGTCGAGTCGGCTAAAACCGATCTTTCCTATTCACTTATTACGGCGCCGTTCACCGGCCGTATCGGTATTTCGCAGGTAAGGCTTGGCGCACAGGTGAGCCCAGGCACAACATTATTAAATACTATATCAAGTGAGAACCCGATAGGGGTTGATGTAGTGATCAATGAGCAGGATATTAACCGTTTTTATAACCTGCAAAAAAGAAGCACCGACTCTACCTTTAAATTGCAGTTATCAGACGGGGTTACCACCTACAATAAACCGGGTAAGGTTTTAGCTATTGACAGGGGAGTAAATAATCAAACCGGCACCGTAAAGGTAAGGATACAGTTCACGAATGAGTTAAGTACCCTTAAAGATGGGATGAGCTGCGTATTGAAGGTATTAAACAATGAATCAGGTGACCGTGTACAGATCCCATATAAAGCGGTAACGGAGCAAATGGGCGAATTTTTTGTATTTGTATCGCAGGATACCATCGCCAAACAACATAAAGTAAAACTGGGCCCGCGTATGGGCAGCAATGTGGTAATATTGGATGGCGTTAACCAGGGCGATAAAGTAGTGACCGATGGTTTTCAGCGCCTGCATGATGGCGGTAAAATTACTTTGGGCAACCCGCAGGCAACGCAACCAACAAAATAACCGGGTTTTATAAAAAGAAAAACAATGATCGCAGATACCTTTATACGAAGACCGGTTACAGCTATTGTTATATCATTAGTAATAGTTATTGTTGGTATAATAGCCATTACCAGTTTGGCAGTAGGGCAATACCCCGAAATTACACCACCAACCGTTAATATAACCGGTACCTATACCGGTGCCGACGCGCTAACGGTTGAACAAACCGTAGCTACACCGGTAGAGGCCCAGGTAAACGGAACGCCCGGCATGACCTATTTGCAAAGCAGCAGCACCAGTAATGGCCAGATGACCATGACGGTAAACTTTGAAGTAGGCACCGATATTAATATTGCCGCCCTTGATGTTCAGAACAGGGTGGGAATTGCTACACCCACTTTGCCACAGGAAGTACAGCGGCTGGGTTTAACCGTACGTAAACGTAATCCGAGTATTTTAATGCTGGTTGCCATATACTCGCCTAAGGGTACGCACGACGTAACATTTACTGATAACTACTCTAATATTTTTGTTCGCGACGCGCTGTTGCGCGCTAAAGGCGTAGGCGACGTATTTAGTCGTGCCGATGATTTTAGTATGCGTATATGGTTAAAGCCGGATAAACTGGCCGCATTGGGAATGACAGCAGGGGATGTTACAGCCGCCCTGCAGGAGCAGAATGCGCAGGTGGCGGCAGGCTCTGTTGGGTCAACACCGCAGGAGAAAGGGCAATCTTTTGAATATACCGTACTGGTACAGGGAAGATTAACCAAACCGGCTGAATTTGAAAATATTATTGTACGCACCCAGCCGGGTACCGGAGCTGTTGTACATTTAAAGGATGTTGCCCGTGTTGAGTTGGGTAAATTCAATTACGCGGGTAATTCATATGTTGATGGCAGACGCGCTTCGTACCTGTTAGTTTACCAGGCGCCAAATAGTAATGCAATTGAAACAGCCCAAAACGTGTACGACACGATGAATGAGCTTAAAAAGGGTTTCCCGGCTGATGTTGATTATGTAGTACCGTTCGAGGCTGTAACCGTAGTAAAGGTCTCAGTTCATGAAGTTGTAATAACGCTTTTAATAGCATTGCTGCTGGTTACCATAGTGGTATACTTGTTTTTACAAAGCTGGCGCACCACACTTATACCTGTATTGGCTATACCGGTTTCCATAATAGGCACGTTCATATTTTTTATACCGCTGCATTTCACCATTAATACTTTAACGTTATTTGGCTTTGTGCTCGCCATTGGTATTGTGGTTGATGATGCCATTGTAGTAGTTGAAGCCGTACAGCACTATATGGATGAGAAAGGCATGTCGGCTAAAGATGCCACCACACATGCCATGCAGGATATATCGGCACCCGTTATAGCTATAGCCCTCATATTGGCCGCCGTATTTGTACCGGTTGGTTTTATACCGGGCATTGTGGGCCGCCTGTATCAGCAGTTTGCTATAACCATAGCTATATCAGTATTAATATCGGCATTTGTGGCCCTTTCATTAACACCGGCGTTATGTTCAATAATGCTAAAACCGCGTAAACTGGACGAGGGATCAAGGGGGCTTGATAAATTTTTCTTTAAATTTAATTCTTGGTTTGAGCGGGTTACCGGCAAATATAAAAACGGGGTACACAGGGGTATAAAGAACTCGAAATTCGTTATTATTATCTTGATATGTATTGTTGTTGGTACCATCCTGCTGTTTCAGCATAAACCCAGCGGCTTTATCCCCACAGAAGATGAGGGACGTATTTATATAACTTACGACCTGCCCGAAGCCTCGTCAACAGAACGGACAGTTACCGTTTTACATCAAATGATGGGGGTTTTGGATAGTATTCCCGAAGTGGGCCATTATGCCGCGCTGGGCGGGTTGAACGTGGTGAGTTTTGCCACAAAATCAAACAGCGCCACTATATTTATGCAGCTTAAACCCTGGGACCAGCGCAAAAAAACATCAGCCGAATTGGTGGGGGTATTGAAAAGCAAACTGGCGAGGTTTAAAGAAGCGACTGTAGTGGTAATTCCGCCGCCGGCCATACCCGGCCTGGGCAGTACAGCAGGTTTTTCGTTTATCCTGGAAGAAAAACAGGCCGGCGGCGATATCAAAAACTTTGAAACCGTATTAAAGAACTTTCTCGCTGAAATTCAAAAACGCCCCGAGATTGGTAGTGCATTTTCATTTTTTACGGCGCGTACACCTGCCTACCAGTTAGTTATCGACCGGGAAAAAGTGAAACGGCTTGGTGTGCAGCTTTCTGATGTAAATAATGCCCTGCAAGTTTATATGGGCAGCTCTTATATCAATGACCTTACTTTATACGGGCGAACATTTCGTGTAGTGGCGCAGGCCGATACCAATTATCGTACTAATATTAATAATATAGGGCAGTATTTTGTACGCAACCAGGCAGGTACCATGGTGCCGTTAAGTACAGTAACCACCTATAAGATAGTTGAAAACGCCCCTTTAATATCGCATTTTAACCTGTTCAGGGCGACCGAAATTGACGGGAACCCAAAGCCGGGCTATAGCAGCGGCGACGCTTTGACCGCGCTGGAAGAAGTAGCAAATAAAACCCTGCCGCAAGGATATGGCTATGAGTTTGCAGGCCTTAGCCGCGAGGAAAAATTATCGGGCTCAAAAACAATTTACATTTTTGCCTTATCTATTGGCTTTGTATTCCTGTTTCTGGCAGCTTTATATGAAAGCTGGTCGGTACCATTCTCTGTATTATTGGCGGTGCCTTTAGGCGCTTTTGGGGCAATTTTATTTCTAACGTTTAACAAGAGCCTTGATAATAATGTATACGCGCAAATAGGCTTAATAACACTCATAGGCCTCGCCGCCAAAAACGCCATCCTGATCGTAGAGTTTGCCAAAGATCGGGTAGACAGGGGCATGGAACTTGAAAAAGCTACGCTCGAAGCAGTAAGGCTTCGTTTAAGGCCCATCATAATGACGTCAATGGCGTTTATATTGGGTGTATTGCCGCTTGTTTTTGCATCAGGGGCAGGGGCCATTGCACGTAAAACAATAGGGTGGACGGTATTCGGGGGAATGCTTGCGGCTACCTCACTTGCCATATTTATTGTGCCGGTGCTTTTCTTCCTGATAACCCGTTTTGCTTATGGTAAAAAGAAACTGGCCGAATTGGAAAAAAACTACAAGCCTGATCCGGAACACGATCCGCAGGTATAGTATAAAAACACAAAAAGAGCCTTAGTTTAACAAAGGCTCTTTTTATTTGGTATGGTTATTTTATATAGAAAGCAGCATATACCCTACAAAATTGCCTGAAAAATAAGTCATAAAATAAAATTGAAAATAATTTTTTACTCCGAAATACACCCTTGCGCCAATGCTAATTTAGTTAACGACCCCAGGCTGATAATCAGTTATTAAGCTATTAACATTTGTTAAAAAGTCGTCTCCTCTCAAGGCTTTTCATTCCTCATTTAAATGTTAAAAAATTTACAAAATGGCATACTGGCAGGGTATTTGTTTACGTGGTGTTAATAAATATACATAATCTTTATCTATTTACTAAAAAACACAACAATGAGAAAGTTAACAAAATTAGCAGCTGTAGCTTTAACCGGCGTGGCGCTATTGATTGGAAGCAATGTAAAAGCACAAGCGGTAAAAGCAACGGCCCCGGCCAGTTCATGGCGTTTGGGTTTGGGTTTAGAAGGAGGCATTCCAACAGGTTCGGCTCATAATTTTTCGAATTTTGAATTGGGCGGCACAGCCCGCTTACAGTATGATGCCAGCAGCGACTTTGCATGGACGCTTACCTCGGGTTATTATAGCATGATCGGCAAAGCAGTTCCTGCTGTAAGCGGTACCAATTATGCCAGCTTAGGTATAGTACCCGTAAAATTGGGTATTAAAGCATTTTTAGGGTCTGATCTTTATTTTGGTGCTGAGGCCGGCGCGGGCTTTGAATCGCATAACGGAAGCAACACTAAACTGATCCTTTCGCCTGGGCTTGGCTGGGCCAGCAAATCAGTAGATATTGGCGCACGTTACGAAAATTTTTCGGGTCAGGGTAATAGCTACGGTTTAGTGGGTTTGCGAATTGCTTATGGATTTGCCTTGTAATAATTACAAGTACACTATTACAAAAAAGCCCCTTTGCGTTTGCAGAGGGGCTTTCTGTTTTAATGTATTGGCATATAACGGCCTTTAACACTTATTTCAATTTTCCTAAAGCAGCTTTTATCCTTGCCATTGCTTCCACTAATTTCTCTTCGGAAGCAGCATACGACATACGGATCGATTTTTTATCGCCAAATGAATCGCCGCCAACGGTTGATACGTGTGCTTCTTCGAGCAGGTAAATGCTTAATTCGTCGGCATCGTTAATAGTTTTGCCGTTGTAGCTTTTCCCGAAATAGTAGGTAACATCCGGGAAGAAATAAAATGCCCCATCGGGTAAATTTACTTTAATGCCATCAATCTCTTTAAGCAATTTGTACACAATGTCACGGCGTTTTTTAAATGCATTGCGCATTTCGTCTACGCTTTCTAAACTGCCCGCATAGGCTGCAAGTCCGGCACGCTGAGAAATAGATGAGGTGCCCGAAGTAATTTGCCCTTGTAATTTATCGCAGGCTGTGGCAATCTCCGTGTTCGACGCAGAATAGCCTAAGCGCCATCCCGTCATAGCATAACCCTTCGACCATCCGTTTATAATGATAACACGGTCTTTAACGCTATCAAACTGTGCAATTGATTCATGTTTATCAACAAAATTTATATACTCATATATTTCATCCGAAAGGATATAAACATCCGGGTGTTTTTCAAACACTTTAACTAATGCTTCCAGCTCGCTTTTACTGTAAACGCTTCCTGTTGGATTACAAGGCGACGAGAACATAAACAATTTAGTTTTAGGCGTAATAGCAGCTTCCAGTTGGTGGGGCGATATTTTAAAATCCTGGTCAACGGTGGTGTCAATAAAAACACATTTACCTTCCACCAATTTCACAACTTCCGAATAAGATACCCAGTAAGGTGTAGGAATAATTACTTCATCGCCAGGGTTTACAAGGCAAAACAGCACATTAGCTATTGATTGTTTGGCGCCGGTTGAAACAACTACCTGGCTAAAATCATAATCTAATCCATTTTCGTTTTTTAATTTAGCAACAACAGCCTTTCGTAGTTCAGGATACCCGGCAACAGGGGTATAATAGGTATAATTATCGTCCATTGCCTTTTTGGCGGCATCCTTAACATAATTTGGCGTTTTAAAATCGGGCTCGCCAAAGCTGAGGTTGATCACATCAACGCCTTTCGCGGCAAGTTCGCGGCCCATTTTGGCCATTTTAATGGTAGCCGACTCCGACAGGTTGTTTATCCTGTTACTTAATGCACTCATAAATTGTATTTTTTGTTCGTGCGGCAAATATAGAAAAAGTCGGAAGTCTTTAGCCCTTAGTCATAAGTCATTTATTTATTTTTTGACTTTGGACTTATGACTACCGACTTATGACTGAATAATGCCGTTGTTATTTATAAATTTGACCCATATTTCAAAAGCTTTGCACGAACAAAGAAAGATTATATTAATTTCATTAATAACAGGTGCCATATTAATGGTAGTAAAGTTTTGCGCCTATTTACTAACCAACTCAATCTTTGTTTTGACTGATGCAGCTGAAAGTATTGTAAATGTTGTTGCAAGTTCCTTCGCTTTTTTTAGTATTTATTTATCATCGCAACCCAGGGATGAAAATCACCCTTATGGCCATGGTAAAGTTGAATTCTTTTCTGTTTTTTTAGAGGGTGCATTAATATTAATTGCAGGGCTTGTTATTGTTTTTAAATCGGTTTACGGTATATTTTATCCGCATATTATACACGACCTTTTAACGGGCGCTATAATAATAGGAATTACCGGTATAATTAACGGCGCTTTAGGTTATTATATGATCAACAAAGGTAAAACGCTGCCCTCAATAACAATTGAGGCCGACGGGCGGCACCTGATCACAGATATGATAACCAGCATTGGCCTTGTTATTGGCTTATTACTGATAAATTTCACTAAATTATTAGTGCTTGACAGTGTATTGGCCATCCTGGTAGGCTCGTACATTATAGTAACAGGATATAAATTGGTTCGCAGTTCTGTTGGCGGGCTAATGGATGAAACGGATATTAAAGTGGTGACCGATGTGGTAAAAATATTAAATGATAAACGCAGGGAGGAATGGATAGATATACACAATTTCCGCGCTCAAAAATATGGTAATGACCTGCATATCGACTGCCACCTTACCTTACCTAACTATTTCGACCTGAACCGGGTACATGAGGAGGTATCGCTGGTTGATAAAATGATCAATAATGAGGTTACAAAAACCGAATTGTTTATTCATACCGATCCCTGCCTGCCTGATTGCTGTCATTACTGCAGTATGCCCAATTGCCCTATCAGGTCGGCGCCTAAAACAGAGCATATTGAATGGACGATGGATCGCGTTATCCGCAATAAAAAACACTTTGAATAATGTATAACTTCAATGTACGTGTTTACGGCCTGCTTATTAATGAGCACATGGAAATACTGGTAAGTGATGAGCAGGAATATGGTATGCAGTTCACCAAATTTCCGGGCGGTGGTTTAGAATATGGCGAAGGGTTAACTGATGGCCTGAAGCGTGAATTTATAGAGGAGTGTAATATTGAAATAGAAATACTCGGCCATTTTTATACCACTGATTTTTTTGTAAAATCGGCTTTTAATGATTCGCAGATTGTGAGTGTATATTATTTAGCTAAAAACACGTCGGCATTGAATATGGCTATAAAAACAGTTCCTTTTGATTTTGAGGGAGAGGGAGAGGTGCTACAGGCTTTTCGCTGGCTAAAACTAAGCGGTTTAAAAGAAGATGACTTTACATTCCCCATAGATCAGTATGTGGCAAAACTTTTAATTGGCAGCTTATGAGTTTGGTTGAGAGAGACCTGAAAGTAATATGGCACCCCTATACGCAAATGAAAACGGCGTTACCGCCAATACCAATAGTAACGGGTGAAGGGGCCTGCCTGTTTGATGAAAACGGAAAAAAATATATAGACGCGGTATCATCCTGGTGGGTTAATATACACGGGCACTCGCACCCTTATATCGCCAAAAAGGTAGCGGAGCAATTAACGAAATTAGAGCATGTAATATTCGCTGGATTTACACATCCTGCGGCGGTTGAACTGGCAGAAAGATTATTGGCGCTATTACCCGATAATCAAAAAAAAGCATTTTATTCAGATAATGGTTCAACCGCGGTAGAGGTGGCTATTAAGATGTGTTTACAGTACTGGTACAATAAAGGCGAGAAACGCACCAAAATACTGGCTTTTAAAAATGCTTACCACGGCGATACCTTCGGTGCGATGGCGGTAAGCGGCCGCAGCGCTTTTACCGCGGCTTTTGATTCCCTGTTATTTGAAGTAGAGTTTATTGACTTACCCAATAGCGATAACATACAAAGTCTCAAATCTCAAATCTCGAATCTCAAACCTGGCCTGGCCTGTTTTATTTTCGAGCCATTAGTGCAGGGGGCGAGCGGGATGCTGATGTATGAAGCCGAACATTTGAATGAATTAATGGCGTATTGCAGTAAAGAAGGCGTGTTATTAATTGCCGATGAAATATTTACAGGTTTTGGGCGCACGGGCAAACCTTTTGCCTGCCATCATGTTAGCGAACAACCCGATATTATGTGCTTTTCAAAGGGCCTTACCGGTGGAACTATGGCCTTGGGATTAACAACATGTACACAACAGATATTCGATGCTTTTTTATCAGACGACCGCTTAAAAACTTTATTTCACGGACATTCTTTTACAGCAAACCCGGTGGCCTGCTCGGCAGCGTTAGCGAGTTTGGACCTGTTTTTGGATGGCGCAACGGCAATCAATATAAAAAGGATAACAGATTTGCATGCCGGGTTTGCATTAAAGATCAAATCGCATCGCAAAATAAAAACAATACGCCAAACCGGCACTATACTGGCAATGGAGTGGGAGACGGGAACGGATACTTCCTATTTTAATTCGCTGCGCGACAGGTTGTACCAATATTTCCTTGACGCCGGTATAATTTTGCGCCCGTTGGGCAATATTATTTACATTTTACCTCCGTATTGCATAACCACGGATGACTTGAATTACATTTACAGCCAAATTGAGCAGGCGCTTGAAGAAATAAGCAGCCCCCTCTAAATCTCCCCCGGAAGGGGAGACTTTAAATTTTAGTTATGAAAACAAGTATTTCAAATAGAGAGAATATAAAAGTCTCCCCTTCCGGGGGAGATTTAGAGGGGGCTATACTACCCGCTATAATTGCCAATAATGAACTGCACGCCCGCTGGCTAAACACCCTATCATTAATGGAAAATACGGGCGCGCGCAAAATATCAGCAGGCGAAGACCCGGCTACCGTTACTTATATTATACTGAAACATGCCGCCGAAGAGCACCGCCACGCGTTTTATTTGAAAAAACAAATAGAAAGGGTTGGGGCGCACCTTTGTCCAACTTATGCCAATGAGTACCTGGTAGCGCCGCGATACAGCAAATACTACCTGCATATGCTTGATGTGGAGGTTTGCCGTTATTTAAAAAAAGAATTACACCTAACCGGTAAAGAATTGCGTTTTGCCGCTTACCTGTTGGTTACCTATGCTATAGAAGTGCGCGCTGATGAACTCTACCCCATATATCAGGACGCCCTTGACAGGGCCGGCAGTAAAATAAATGTAAAGTCGATAATTTTAGAAGAGGAGGGGCATTTGGAAGAAATGACACATCAGCTTAAACAATTTTCGCCCCAGTGGCAGTTACATGCCGACAAGGCGGTTGAAATGGAAACCCGTTTGTTTGAAGATTGGGTGAAAGAATTGGGCAAAGAAGTTAATTAAGAAAGCTTTTTAAAAGCTCTTTCACCACCACCTGCGCTGTATTCCTGCTAAGCTGCTCTAACAATACAGTTTTGCCTGCCGTTAAGCTTCTTAAGTAAGTATTATCAGTATAATGCCTTACGGTTATCAATGTGAGGCCGGTATTGTATTTTACTTTATAATCGGGGTTAATGCTTGCCAGAAATTTGCTAAACTTCTCTTGCTGATAGTCGAAACAAACACTAAAGCTAAGCGCCGAGGTTTGCATCATATTTATTTTAATGGGACCTTGGGCAAACCTGCCGAAAATATCGCTTAAATGATTTTCGGAGATGAAGGAATAATCCCGGGTAGCCAGCGAAAGCAAAACTTGGTTTTGTTTAATGATGATAACTGGCTTTTCAAATATATGCGCCGCGCTTTCTTTGATAACCGTACCGGCCTCGTCAGGATGGTAAAAGGATTTTACCAGTAAGGGTATTTTGGCGTTTTGTAGCGGTTTAATAGTTTTCGGGTGGATAACCGAAGCGCCGTAATAGGTCATTTCAATAGTCTCGGTATAGCTTAATTCATCAAACTTAACGGTATCATCAAAAAGTTTAGGGTCGGCGTTGAGTATGCCGGGTACATCTTTCCAGGTTGTAACAGATTCAGCTCCCAGGCAGGCCCCAAATATAGACGCGGTATAATCCGATCCCTCCCGGCCCAGCGTAGTTGTAAAATTCTCGGATGTTCCGCCCAGGAAACCCTGTGTAACTACCAGTCCCTTCTCGAGCAGGGCAGGGATATCCTTTTGAATACTTTCGCAGGTTTTATGCCATTGCACAATCCCTTCGCGGTAGGTATTATCCGTATGGATATAGCCACGCACATCCAGCCATTGGCTTTTTAAACCTTCCTTATTCAGGTAAGCATTAACAATGCGGGTTGATACCAGTTCGCCAACCGACACGATCTGGTCGTAAATAAAGTCATGGTCGTTGTGGGGCTCGTCCTCGACCATCCAGTCGATTTCTACAAAAGTATTGGCAACCTCGTTAAATACCGGGTGGCTGGGTTCAAATAGTTCGTTTAGTATATTATGATGATATTGTTTGATGTCTTCGTATATAGCTTGTATATCATCGGTTTGATCGATATAAGCTTTGGTCAGCTTTTCGAGCGCGTTGGTGGTTTTACCCATTGCCGAAACTACGACCAGCAACTGCTCATCTTTATATTTGCCGACTACCTTGCCCAGGTTAACAATACCTTCCGCATCCTTAACTGACGCGCCACCGAATTTAAAAACAAGCATTTATTTAATATTTAGTAACTGATCTATTGACAGGGAAGCGTTTAACCATCCTCCTTCAACGCTTGCTTCGTATTTTTTATAAAAATTAAGTGCCGGTTCGTTCCAGTCTAACACCTGCCAGGTTATGCCATTATAGCCCTTTGCTTTGGCTTCAATTAGCAAACGGTCAAACAATAATTTGCCAATGCCTTTGCCGCGCATAGATTCTGTAACCAGCAGGTCCTCCAAATACATTCTGCAACCCTTCCAGGTAGAATAGCGGGTATAATACAACGCGAATCCAACTATTAAACCATCAACCTGCGCCACAAAGGCCCGCCATACCGGGTTTTCGCAAAACCCGGCGTCTTCAAATTCCTTCAAAGTAACGGTTACTTCCTGCGGGGCCTTTTCATACAGCGCCAGTTCATTCACCAGTTCCATCAGGCGTACGCAGTCTTCTTTTACGGCTACTCTTAAATGTACTTGCATTAATTATCTTTTTATTTACGCCCTGCATCCAAAACCCTCTCCTTTGGAGAGGGTAGGGTGAGGTCTAATTGTTTTTCCAATGCCTAATCACCCTGTCTCCAAAAATGGTGCTGCCAACCCGTATCATATTGCTACCTTGTTCAATAGCCAGTTCATAATCAGCCGACATACCCATCGACAGTACATTAAAACTTTCCTCTTGCCTGAAAAAACTTTGTTTAATGCCGTCAAAAAATATTTTCAGTTCGTGAAACTCGTCTTTTAACTGTTTTTCTTTATCAGTATTGGTGGCAATCCCCATTAAACCCCTTATGCGGATGCATCTTAACACTGCAAACTCTGCAGACCGTAATAACTCTATCGCTTCGTCAAAACCTAATCCAAACTTGGTTTCTTCGTCGGCGATATAGATCTGCAGCAGGCAATCAATAATCCGTTTATTTTTTTCAGCCTGTTTGTTTATTTCCTGCAACAGCTTCAAACTATCAACAGATTGTATCATGCTGATGAACGGGGCAATGTATTTTACCTTGTTGCTTTGCAGGTGGCCAATTTGGTGCCATTGTATATCTTTAGGTAATTGCCCGTACTTTTCAACCATTTCCTGTACTGTGTTTTCGCCAAACAATCGCTGGCCGGCATCATAAGCCTCCCGGATATCGGCAACTGTTTTGGTTTTAGAAACCGCTATTAAAGTCACCTTTTTTGATATAGTTTCGTTTTTTAGGCTGTTGATGTTATCTGCAATGCTCATTTATCCGTAATTTCGCTCAATTAAACCGCTAAATTACAGAATGCGTAAACATATTGTCCTGTTTTTTTCAGCTTTGCTTTTTTTGTTTGCCTGTAACATAGGTAATAATACTAACGGTATTATAAAAGAAGACGAAATGGTTCGCCTGTTAACCGATATGCACATCGTTGACGGCAGCCTTTCATTACAACCACTGGGCGACAGCTTGTATAAATACGGCACGGGCAGGTATTTGCTGTTGTTTAAACAATACCATACCGATTCGGCCCAATTTAAACGGAGTATGAAATATTATACTACCCAAACCGATGTATTGATGGAGATGTATGACCAGGTAAATAAAAACTTGCAGGCTAAAACCGATTCATTGAACAAAGCAATAGCCGCTGAAGCAGTGAAGAAAGCAGCAGAGGAAAAAAAAGCGAACGAGAAAGCAGCCAAACTGCACGCAGATTCAATTAAGAAAAGCTTGCTGAAGGATTCGCTTAAAATAAATACACAAGCCGGTAAGAAGCAGCTTAAGGTGCAAAAGAAAAACATGGACAAAAATGCTATACCCTGAAAATAGTATTGATAAGCTGGGGTTTACCGAGGTAAAGGAATTAATAAAAGCGCATTGCCTGAGTGTTATGGGCCAGCAGATGGTTGATAAGATACAGGTTATGAGCAATTACGAGCAGATAAGCAAGTTTTTGAACCAGGCCCATGAGTT
>CAISKH010000169.1 GCA_903885865.1 uncultured Mucilaginibacter sp. | reverse complement strand
TTATTAAGCGATGAGCCTAAGTTAGGGGCTGATAATAAATTAGTTTGTTTTGTGCACCCGAAGGGGGTGGGTGGGGTGTTGGTGGAGTTGTGTATGGAGAGAATGAAGTCATGATTAGGTCGAGAATAAACACTTATGGATTTTGGGTTGGTCCGGTTATGTTACTTATTATTTCCGGATTTTCAATATTGGTTTTATATTTTGGTGAAGACCGAAAAGATATAATACCAGTATTGAGCTTATGGATTTTTTTTATTGTTTTGCTGGCCGCCCCGTTGCTTTATTCAATCCTAATTACTATTGATCCTTCCGAAAAGACAATTAATATTACTCGTTTTTTTACCAGACAAAAAATTATTTATAAGTTTTCTGACTTTGACGGATATGTAACAATGATGGTGACTCCGGCTCGTGGACGACCGTATGAAGTGCTTTATCTAGTAAAAAATGAAAAGTTTATTTTGAAAATTTCAAGTATAGTTTATTCTAATTTTAATGATTTAAAGAATGAATTAAAGGGATTAAAATATTTGGGCAATTTGAAATTTTCTTACGGCACGATGTTAAAAATATTTTTAAAACAAAATGTCTTAAATAATTAACTGCGTTAGTGATAGCAGCGGATACCGGCCCCGAGCCTAATGCCTGCAGGCGTATGAGCGGATAGCACGGCCCGCAGGGAACGCCCATAGCCCCCTCTAAATCTCCCCCGGTAGGGGAGACTTTAGGGTTTTTAATAAGTGAAAGAAATCTTTTATTTGGAGATAATTTAAAGTCTCCCCCAACCGGGGGGAGATTTAGAGGGGGGCTACGACTTTATTGTTTAACCCAAACAGGGCCGTTACCGCTCATTCTTTTAAAAATAATATAAAGTATGGCTAATGACTGAGCAATATGGAAACAGCCGAACCGCCTGGGTACGCCTGCATGTAAACAAAATATATAAATAATGCCGCCTATATTAAAAATGAGCAACGCTAAAGCTATTTTTCCTGTCAATTTCATGGCAGCGGTATTGTCGGCCCCGAATTCGATCTTGCTTGGGAACGCTAATACCATTTGGGCAAGAAACACCAGGGCCACAATAACGTGTACCGATGCTTTGTCGGCACTGTAGCCCATGCTTTCGCCGATAATAGGAAGAATACTAAAGTAACATAAGCCAGATAGGAAAAGTTTCCTGTCGGCTTTAACAACCCCATACAGGCATAACAGCGTTAAAGCCGAGCCAGCGATGGTAAAGATCCATAATGTTCTTGAGTCCATAATAGTTTAATTTTAGGTTTGAAAATTAATTGGTTATATAAATGTAAACAACAGATTATTGACTTACAACATTTTAAGTGAAATGTTGAAAACTCAGCGGGTGCGGGTGGGCTCACCTGGTGACAAGAAGGAAAGAATAATATCGAACACCGAATTTCAAATATTGAATGATGAAATAACTTCGACGTTCGATATTCAACATTCATTATTCGATATTTACAATTGGGTTCAGGTGCGTCACCCTGGTTCAGGTATGTCCACGCCAGCCAACCAATCTTTAATCCCACTTAATTATTTTTACTTTTGCCTTTTAACTTTTGAATTAAAATGATACATTTGCACCTCTTTTATAAGAAGTATTAAAATGAAAAAAGATCTGCATCCATCAAACTATAGATTAGTTGTATTTAAAGATATGTCGAACGACTATTCTTTTATCACTAAATCATGCATCGACAGCCGCGAAACCGTAAAATGGGAAGACGGTAACGAATATCCGTTAGTAAAATTAGAAATTTCACATACCTC
>CAISKH010000168.1 GCA_903885865.1 uncultured Mucilaginibacter sp. | reverse complement strand
ATGCCTACAGTTTTTTTATTGGACCTTAACAGTTTTGGAACATAGTGACTGGCGTTAAAAATAAATGTAAATGACCCGGGCAGGGCTTTTTTTAACACCCTGAAGGAGGTATTATCTATTGGCTTAATATAATCTGATATATGGCTCAGGTCATAGCATATAAACGAAAAGTTGGCTTTATCGGGCTTTATGTTCCTTATCCTGCAAATGGCTTCAATAGCCTTGTGGTTGGTAATATCACATCCCAAACCATAAACCGTATCAGTAGGGTAGATGATGAGCCCGCCTTTACGCAATACATCAACCACCTGCTCAATGGCCTTTGGATTTGGGTTTTCAGGATATATCTTTATTAACATTTTTAAATTTCGAATGTTCAATTTCGAATTGATTAATTGCAATATGCAAAAAATGCAACCCAATATTGGATTGCATTTTTAATATAACAATAAATTTATAAGTTCGAAATCAAATTACGCTTGTTTCGCAAATTGAGCGTTAATGGTGATCTTAATATCTTCACCAACTACAATTGCACCTGCTTCGGTAATACCGTCCCAGGTTAAGCCAAAATCTTTACGGTTTATTTTACCGCTCACTTCAAAGCCGGCTTTTGTATTTCCGTAAAAATCAACTGCCGAGCCGCCATATTCTACGGCAAGTGTTACTGATTTTGTAATGTCTTTAACGGTGAGGTCGCCGGTCAATTTATATTCCTCATCGCCTGTTTTTTTAAAGGAAGTTGATTTGAAAGTAATCGCCGGGTATTTTTCAGCGTCAAAAAACTCAGCCGATTTTAAATGCGCGTCACGTTGCGACTGGTTTGTGTCGATGCTGTCTATCGCTAAAGAGAATTCTACATTGGCCCCTTCAAAGTCTTCATTTTCATTTGTTAATGATCCTTCAAAACTTTTAAAAAAGCCGGTTACGGTTGATATAACCAGGTGTTTTACCTTAAATTGCACTTCTGAGTGCATTGGGTCAAGTACCCATTTTGTTGTTGCCATGATTTTGATTGTTTTAATTAGACAAATGTAATATAAATAGATGTTTAAACATCTATTTAATTCTAAAATTTACATTACAACAACATTGCTGCGAATACGTAACCCGACAACAACGGTTTTGTTCTGTTTATGTTTGAAACATTTGGGTTGCTTAGTAAATGGGAGAGGGTTACTCGCTTAATATTTTAACTTCAGTTCGTCGGTTTAACTGGTGCTCGGCTTCTGTACAATGCACCCCCTTAACGCATTGATTAAGCAAACGGGTATCGCCATAGCCTTTGGGCACTAACCTGCTTGCTGAGATACCTTGCTTAACTAAATAAGCTACCGCAGATGCAGCCCTGCGGTTTGATAAAGCCATATTGTAAGCAGCAGGCGCGCGTGAATCGGTATGAGAGGATAATTCTAACCGTATAGTGGGGTGATCTTTTAATATCGCTGCCAGCTTATCCAATTCAACCGCGGCATCCGGACGGATATTTGATTTATTAAGATCATAGTAAATATTTTGTAAAACTAAAGATTCACCCTTTTTTAAATTCAATATCGGATTTTTTATTATCGGTTGTTGTACCGGTTGTACAGCTTTAGCGACTATTTTCGGGGCCGCAACAACTACTTCAGGAGGCGTGTAGCTAAAACTATAAATATCATCGCTTCCCCGCCCGCCCTCACGGTTCGACGAGAAGAATCCGCTTAAGCCATCCCGTGTTACATAATAAAAATCGTCGCTGGTACTGTTTACCGGGTATTTTAAATTTTTGGGTTTGCTCCAGTTGTCTTTTTCGCCTTTGGCCTTGAAAATATCAAGGCCGCCCATACCGGG
Source organism: uncultured Mucilaginibacter sp. (assembly GCA_903885865.1). Taxonomy (GTDB): domain Bacteria; phylum Bacteroidota; class Bacteroidia; order Sphingobacteriales; family Sphingobacteriaceae; genus Mucilaginibacter. Next base: position 12,965 of record CAISKH010000168.1, on the reverse strand, counting down.
CAAACCATTTGATGAAAAATATAAGGCACCATCGCTATTGATAATAGGGAAAGACTCGTCTTGTTTGGTATTAATGGTTTTACCGCAATTAACCGGCTTGTCCCAACTGCCATTGCTTTGTTTAACACAATACCATATATCAGTTTTTCCTTCGCCCCCCGGCATATCTGATGTAAAATAGATCACATCGCCGGCCTTCGACAGCGTAGCATTCCCAACCGAATACTTATTTATATTATTATACGGAAAGCTTACAAAATTACCCCATTGCCCGTTCGTTTTTGTTGCCATTATTAATTGCAGGCGACGAGTATATAAAAGCTGTGTACTGCCTTTATCCTTTTTATCGGTGGGTAGCGCGTGTTTAGGAACGGTTGTGGTAATGGTTATATAAGCGGTATCCTGCGGGGTGTTAAAAACCATTGGCCCAATATTGTATTGGCCGTCAAAAAATGCACTTCCCTTTGTATTAATCGGAAACAAAACAGCTGTATCAACATCCGACTGGTATAATTTGAAATAGCCGTTGCCATTACGTTCATATACTGCATTTTTCTTGTCGTTTACTTTGCGGTCTGATATAAAAATAAAATCTGTTTTTCCTAAATAATTCAGGCCCCAGTCAGAATACTTTGAATTAAACCGATGTTCGTTTTTTATGGTATAACCGCCGGTTAGTTTTACCCATGTCGCTGCCGAATCGCACGCCGCTAATTTAAACTGAAGCTGACCGGCATTTTCTGTTTTACCATAGTACTGCTTATACTGTTCTTTTGCTTCCTTAAATTTTTTGTTACGCAATAATATTTCGGCGTAATAATAATAATCTATTATTGCCGCGTCGGGATAGTTTGTTGCTGTTTGGTACCATAATTCAGCATTGTCATAATCATCCATCAGGCGGTAACAATCAGCAATGCGCTCAACCACTTGTATTTTGGGGTTATTTTTAGCGGCCAGTTCCAAATAAATAACTACTGCTTTAGCATACTCGTAACGTTCAAAAAAATTGTCGGCAACATTTTTTTTAGTGGGCTGTTCCTGTGCGTTTGCCCGCGTTGTAATACTAATTATTAATAGGATAAGTACAGCTATTTTTTTCATATTATCTTAAAAATAACGCGGGCTTAGTATTCTTCCGTTCCTTCTGCCGAAACCAACACTTATTGAAATTTCATGCGACCCGTTCTGAAAACCCGGCAATTGGTTCGTTTCAAAATCATAAGCATATCCAACACGTATGCGGGAGTTTACACTTATGTCTATCATTCCGGTAAACGCGTCGTTTTTATTTAAGTCGCTTTGCAGGTTGGGTTTGTTCCATAGCGTTACGCTTGAACTATACGCCGCCCCAAGCCATAATACTTTCCCAATTAAAAAAAAACTGGATACATCCATGTTGGTGGGTCCCTTAAAATCTTCCTTGAACATTACCGAAGGTTTCCAGCTTATGGCCGGAGATACGGGAATCATGAAACCGGTGGTTACATATAATGTCCTAACCTGCGATACAATTGCCGAATTGGGGTTTAAATTAGTTTGAGGGAAAAGATTAAGTACCGAGGCCCCCATATAAAACAAGGGCGAATAATAATAAGCCCCGGCCCTAAAATCGGGCGTGAAATTACTTTGTACACCCGACTCGATGCCGCTGTCGGTAATATCGGCCGCGTTAAAAAGTGAACCGTTAATTGTATACTCAATGCCCCCCGCGGCAATACCAAAACATAAACGCTTGGTGTCGGCGCCATCTAAACGTATGCGGTAAGCATAGTTAATATATGCCGCCGTATTATTTTGGGGCCCCAGCCGGTCATTGGTCACTAAAAAGCCAATACCAACATTTTTTTTATCACCATCTGTTACGCCATCAATGGATAGGGTACTGGTTTTTGGGGCTCCGTCAACACCCGCCCATTGCAGGCGGCCGCTTAAATTTAATGTCCAATCCTCTTTATATCCCGCGTATGCAGGGTTAACAGCCATCCCGTTAAACATATACTCGCTAAATTGCATGGTTTGCTGGGCATAACCTTTGGTAAAACCAGCAGCTATAATAACAGGCAGGATATATTTTATCAAAAACTTCATCTTATCGCTTTAAATAGATCCAGCCCTTAAATGTGGTAATTTTACCCTTTTTATCCTTCCTGTTCAGTATGTAATAATAAGTGCCCCCTGCCAGACCGCTGCCGTTCCATGAATTGGCATAACTTTCTGACCGGTATACTTCGTTGCCCCAGCGGTTAAATATCAGTAATTCACTGCTTGGGTAAAATAATAAACCGGGGACCTCAAAAGTGTCATTTTTTCCATCGCCGTTTGGGGTAATAATATTAGGAATGTTTAAATTAGAAGGGGCAACCACAATACCAACCGTATCGGCACAGCCATTAATATTGGTGAACGAAAAATTGTATTGGCCCAAAGTTGTTAAACCGGTTATATTGGTGGCAGCGCCTACGGGCGAACTGATATTTGCAATAGATGGCGTATTACCTATTTGTGCCCATGTTCCGCTCATATTGGCGGTAAGTGTGGCTACTGTGTTTTGCACAACTAAAGTATCGGGCCCCGCGTTTGGAGCCATGGCAAATATGGTGCTATTGGTTTTAATATTATTGCAGCCTGGTCCGGATGGCGCGGCGTTACATTCATCCAGCGGGTCGGAAGGTGCGGCATTATCAGGGTTGGTAGCATCCGGGTCCGTAACATCTGCCGGGCGTAAAATACCTGCTGATATATCAATGGTACCGATTGAAGGCACACCGGTAACTGTTCCTGATAAGGTAAAGGTACTTACCCCGCCATTGGTCATATTAAGCGTAGCTTTATATATATTAGCCGCTTTTGTTTCAGCTGTTACGGTTGATGTGGCCGTGGTTTGAACGTTTGTAACCGCCAGCCCCGATATCTCATTCGGATAACTGAACGAAAATATACTGCCCGTAACATCACTTGGCCCGTTATTTCTTACAACTACCGTATAATTTACTTTTTGGCCTACACAACCGGAATTTGATGCTACACTTACCACTTCCAGATCTGCCTCACGAACCTGGAAACTAACAGAAGCGGTTACGGTGGGACTGATTACGTAAGCCCAGCTATCCAGGCTTGTATTGTTCCCGAAATCATTTTCGTTAGAGGGATCGGTAGTCGGACTTCCCCATTTATGACCATTAACAAGGCTGTTAATGCCCATTAAGTTTTTTATTGGATTGGAAGGGGTACCTACTAAAGTAATAGGGCTGTCATCCCAGTACATGGTATAATCAGGTGAGTTATTGCCGTTGATACGGGTTAGTAAAATGCCGTTAACATTACGTTCCACATCAAAAAACGGAAAATGCACCTCTGCACTGTACAATACTAAAGTAACATTTGCTGTATAGCTGCTTGTACTTGCAGGTACTTTATTGCCTAATCCGTCTAATCCATCCCAGCTTATCTGGTTTCCTCCTGTTTTAACTGATCCTGTTAAAATGCGGTCAATGGGGTCGTTAAAAACGCCATTATTATTAACATCAATAGCAATAGTATAGCTGCCATTTGCTGTTGCCGTAAAGTTTATAGAGCCGCCTAACGGCCACGTGCCCGCTTTACCTGTTGTGCCCTCCGTTCCGATAAAGATCATCCCGTTAATACTGGGCACAAACGGCGGGTTCACTAACCAGGTGGTACCTCCGCCGGGTACATTTGCTGTTGCCGGAAGATCAGCTGCAGGTGTATTGAAGAATATTTTATGGGTGATATCTGATTGTGTATCGGGGGCCCTGGGGTCCTGTACATTTGGGTTGCTGGTACTGTTAACACTTTGGTAACTGGGAGAAGCACCGTTTCTAAATCCTTTATTATTAACAAAAAATGTAAAGCCATTGCCAGCCTGCCCGTTGTTATCAAGTATATATTGGTAACCGTCCTTGGTCAGTATATGCATAATTCCATTAAAACCTACATTAAAAGCGCTTATTATGCCTGAGAAAACATTGGTATATACTCTTCCGGTTAAAAAAGATGAATTACTCACGTCTCTTACCGATATATCAAATGCGGCAATATATTGACCCGTGGGCTGTATCCAGTTGCCATTAGCAACGGTAGGCGCAGGGGTCGATCCCTGATCGGCAGCATTGCTTGGCGATATAAAGTCAATTTCCCAAACACCCTGCTGGCTGGCCGAAACTGTGCGTGTATAGGGGATATACCCGCCTGCATTGGGCTGTGGCCCCGCGAGTTCCTGGCTGCGGTTAGCGATAAGCCCCACTGTTGCAGATGAACCGCTGGTATAAGTGCTGCCATCAGGGGCCCTTAAATTAATAGTTCCCACACCCTTTCCCTGGGCGCTCGAACCTACATAAATGGTTTCGCCCGCCATTACATAAACCTTCATGGTACCCAATGTGGGGAACGGGAATGAAAGGTTACTTGTAGTACTTGATAAAAGAAAGGCCCTGTTGCCACCGTTTGACGATAACTCTTTACTTCCTTCGGCAAGATTTGTTATTGGAACACCTAATAAAAATAACAGGGTACAGCAGTTCAACAGCCATTTAACGTATTTGTCCGGAAACAGAAGTTGTAGCATGGGTTTAATGGCTTGCTATTAATGTTTGAATATAATTAAAAAAAATGCTTAGTTGAAACCTGATTGTATTTTTTAATTCTCTTCAATTATACTTATTTACCTGTTAATATTTACAATAATGGTTTTATGTTATTGCTTAATCAATTAAGCCTCATTTTTATTAGGTTATACGCAATATTCAAGTTATGTACAGACGTGGAGGCTCCAGGAACGCTAGCTATTGGTTCAACCACTACGTCAATGGGAATACAACTCAAAAAAGATAAGTTTGAGTATATTGACGGTGGGTTAGTATATTATTTCTAATTTTGCTCACTGCGTCCTGCAAATCAGAACACCTAAAATTAAAAATGAAAAAACACATTTATTGCTTATGCAACTCCTTTTTATTCCTGTTTATCATATCAAATGTACAGGCGCAATCTGAATTTCAACTTAAAGAAAAGTTTGACACACCAACTTCGAAGTATGATAAAATAGGGCGTGGGACAAGTAAGATTGAAAACTCGGTTTTAACTACCAAGGATGTTTACCTGTGTTTTGGTGAAAATAACTGGGCCGACTATGAAGTAAAATTCAGCGCCAGGGTGCCTGTTACAGCAAACCAGGTACAGATATGTGCAGGGTTTAGGGCCGGCAATCGCGATGACCGTTACCTGCTTATGCTAAAAGGCGGAATGCAAAAGTTTTTATACCTGGCAAGACTTGGTTATATGGGTGGAGATGATTTCCTGGCTTTGCGCGAACTTGACTTTCAGCCAACACCCGGCAAATGGTATAATTTCAGGATTCAGCTTGCCGGCAACCGCATACGGGTTTTTATAAATAATGAAACTCTGCCACGCATTGATATTGTTGATAAATCATCAAACCTGGCACCTGCAGGTAAAGTTACATTAGGTGACAGTTGGATAACCAACGAGTTTAACAACCTGTCGATAGAGTCGCTTAATAGAAATGAAATATTATCCTTACCGGTAAAGGAATATAGCGCACCCGCTGTTGATAAAGAGGCCTTGCGTAAACAGCAGCGGGCAACTTATCAGCCCATAACTATTGCGCCAGTTAACAGTAAGCGCACAACAATATCATTAGACGGCAAATGGCTTTTCTCGCCCGACTATGAAACCGAAGATGACGCGCAGGCCGTATCACCCGACCATGCTGACAACAACTGGCACGTAATGCATGTACCTGATTTTTGGAACCCGATAAGGGTATGGCTGCATGGTGAACGATATAATTCTGGCAGCAAGGGTGTGGCCGACAACTATTATCAAAAGGAAACAGATCGTTGCGAGGCTTATACGTTTGATTATAAAAAAACAAATTCGGGCTGGTACCGGCAATGGGTACAGCTACCCGAGAATATAAAAGGCAAACACCTGCAATTAACTTTTGATGCTATATCAAAAGTAGCCGAAGTATGGGTAAATGGCATAAAGGCAGGTACGCATATAGGTATGTTCGGGGATATTAAGCTGGATGTTACTGATATGTTAAAACCGGGTAAGAACCTGATCGCCGTAAAAGTTGGCAAAAACTATATTAAAAATATAAAGGATGCCAATAAAATAGTTGACGTTGCTGTGAGTGTAGAAGTGACAGAAAAAATGCTGAAAGATCTGGCCCACGGTATGTTTGGCGATGATCCGGGAGGGATATGGCAGCCGGTATCATTAATTATTACTGATCCGGTTAGAATTGAGGATGTATTTATTAAACCCAACCTTACTGGCGCCGATATTGATGTCACTGTAAAAAATTATAACAAAACGCGGCAGGCATTTTCACTTTCAACAGCTATTAACGGCGCCAAATTAAAAGAGGCTTTATATAAAGACATATCTTTTAAGCAATTAGAACTGCAACCTGGCGAAGAAAAAACCTTTACTTATTCTATAACCGGGTTAAAGCCAAAACTATGGTCGCCTGAACATCCCAATTTATATAATTTTGATTTTTCGTTGCTCGCAAATGATGGAAGAAGGATAGATGATAAAAACATCCGTTCAGGTTTCCGCACCTTTAAAGCAATTGGCGATTACTTTTATTTAAATGGTAAACGATACTGGTTACGGGGTGCTAACCAAACCGCCATGCCGCTGGCACCTAATGATTCGTCGCTCGCTGATAAGTTTTGCAAGTTGATGAAAGCCGGTAACGTTATGATGACCCGCAGCCATACCGTACCTTACAACGAGACCTGGTTAAACGCATCTGACGAAAATGGTATTGGCGTAAGCTATGAGGGTACCTGGACATGGCTGTTTTTGCAAAGCAGTATGCCCGATCAAAAGCTAATAGATCTGTGGAAAGATGAATTTTTTGATCTGCTGAAAAAATACCGCAACCACCCGTCGTTATTACTGTGGACGGTAAATAACGAAATGAAATTTTACGATAATGACCCTGATATAACGCGTGCAAAAGTGAAAATGAAGATCATATCAGACGTAGTAAAACAAATGCGGGTTATTGATCCTACACGATCTATCGTTTTTGACTCCAACTACAGGCGTAATACCAAAAGATTTGGTGCAGATTTTTATACCGATATTGATGATGGTGATATTGATGATATACATTCTTACATTAACTGGTATGATAATTCATTGTTCGAATATTTTAATGGCGAATGGCAAAAAAGGTTCAAGAACCCGGGGCGCCCGTTAATAAGCCAGGAACTGTCGACAGGTTACACCGACGAAACCGGGCATCCAACCCGTTTCTATAATTATGTTCATCAAACATCCTCAGCATTGGTGGGTAAATACGGTTATGAATATAACGATCCCTATTATTTTTCAAAGATAGAAGCCTTTAATACCAAAGAGCTTGCCGAAGCGCTTCGAAGAAGCAACGACAAAGCTGCCGGCGAACTTCACTTTTCATTGGTAACCTGGTTCACAAATTCTTATCTCACCGGTAAAATAAAACCATTTCCGGTATATTATGCAATGAAAAACGCCTTACAGCCGGTGCTGGTCTCGGCTGAATTATGGGGAAGACATTTTTATGCAGGCGCTCCATTATCAACCCGGATTTGTATTGTTAATGATAAAGAAGATGGTTCGGTTTTATCAGCTTCCACTTTAAAGTGGCAATTGGTAAATAATACCGGTAATAAAATAGCCGAAGGTAGTTTAGTTATACCTGCAGTTGAACATTATACACGATACTGGATTGACCCTAAAATTATAGTCCCTCAAAATTTGCCCGCCTCAAGAATAGAAGGCAAATTATTATTGAAATTGGTTGAAAGTGGCAAAACAGTTTCAGAAAATAGTTATGATGTATTGCTGGCGAAAAAAGACTTCGGGAATGCTAATAAATTATCCGGAAAAAGGATTGCAGTACTTGACCTTAATAAGATGGTTTCCCCGTCACTTGATTTCCTGGGTATCAAATACAGGTCTTCGGCTTCATTAGCTGATCTTATTAAACAAAAAGCTGATATATATATCTTATCAGGTTTAGATTCTTTGAATACTAATGCCGCCGAAACCGGGCAGATCAGGGAATTAATAGGGCATGGGGCAAAGATATTCTTAACCCGGAGTGGCAGCTACGCGCACCAGCTTTACCCTGAATATATAAGGGGAATTATAAAAAGCACGGGCGAGGTTATGAGCATGGATATTCCGGAATCGCCTATATTTAACGGTATAGAGCCTTTAGATACGCGTTTATTTACCAATAATAAAAGAGAGATGCCTTCTGTTATTGCTGACGCGTTCCGTATAAACCGCGATAGAAAAGTTGAGGCCCCGGCATCGTTCACAAAAGTACACGGCTATTTGCAGGGACAAATTGAGGAAAGAATGGCCCATTTAGACGGTATAAGAGGATATCCGATAATTAAAATAAAAGATAATGGGTCGATTATATTATCAGAAGTATTAACAGAAAAAGCTGAAACAGACCCTATTGCCGCAAAGCTGTTGGTTAATATGTTAATCGATTTAACCTGGTAAACATAAAAAGGTCGGCCTATAACAGATAAGCCGACCTTTTTTATAATCGCCCATTGAGAAAAGCTCAAATGGTGCATTATTTCCAATAACCTCTATGCCATGCATAGCCGCGAGGGCCCTGTTGCCAGCTGCCCCTTATCCATACGCGGCCGGCGCGGGGTTTTTCCCAGTGCCCGCCTATATAGGCGTACCGTCCGTTTTGCCAGTCCCATTCGCCGTCAATCCAAACCGCTCCATAATAGGGTGATGTGGGCCTTACATAATAAGGTTCAGTTGGTCGGGCAGAAACATAATAATAACCCCCGTAACATGAGGTTAATAAAGTAAAGGTTAAGGTTAATAGTATTCCAATTTTTGCTATTGTTTTCATTTGTCAATGTTTTACTTTATTGACAAATAATTACAAAGAAAGTTTAAAAATCAGCCTTTTTAAATTTATCAGCCACTACTAATTCTTTGTTTCCGGCAATGTATGTGTAAAACCCGCTCCCTGATTTTATACCCAGGTTTCCTGCCGAAACCAAATCAACAAGCAGGGGACAGGGGGCATATTTTTTATTGTTAAAACCGGTATACAATACATTAAGTATGGCCAGGCATACATCAAGGCCTATAAAATCGGCCAGTTGCAAAGGGCCCATCGGGTGCGACATGCCTAATTTCATTACCGTATCTATTTCTGCAACTCCTGCTATATCCTCGTAAAGCGTATATATAGCTTCGTTTATCATTGGCATTAAAATACGGTTAGCTACGAAGCCAGGCGCATCATTTACTTCTACCGGAATTTTATCCAGTTGTTTCGACAATGTCATTATTGTACGGGTAACTTCATCGGAGGTATATTTCCCCCTTATTACTTCAACGAGTTTCATTAATGGCACCGGGTTCATAAAATGCATACCAATTACATTACCGGGATTTTTTGTTACAGAAGCTATTTTTGTGATGGATATAGAAGAGGTATTGGAAGCCAGTATGGTATTTTCGGAGCAAATTTCACTTAGCTGTTTAAATAAATTTAACTTAATATCACTGTCCTCAGTAGCAGCTTCAACAACAAGGCCGGCATTTGCAGCGCCCATTTTTATATCAGTAAAAGTTCTGATTTTAGCTAAAGTATTCAGCTTTGCCTGTTCATCCATCAGACCCTTATTTATCTGTTTATCGAGGTTACTGTTTATAGTTTGCATTGCGCGTTGCAACGCACCGGTATTTACATCAACTAATGCTACCTCAAAACCATGCTGTGCAAAAGTATGCGCTATACCATTGCCCATCGTTCCCGAACCTATTACCGTAATATTCTTCATACAAACTAACTAATTTGTACTAAAGTATTTATTTTTTCGTTAACTATATTTTAAGTTAATACTTAAATGATGTATATTTACAAATCTCAACTTATAACCTTCACATATTAATAATAATCTACACATCAATAATAATCTTATGAAATTTAATTTAAAAACAATTATCGCGGTAGCGGCATTTAGTATCTCAGCTACTATTGCAAAATCACAAACGATCGGCGCCACAAATGGAGGGATAAATTCAGGGAATGGAGTTGCGTCCTTACAGGGGGGCACCGCTGTAGGATTTTCGGAATATACAGGTTTGGTAGGCAACCCTTTTTTTAACGCCGATTGGGTAAAAGGGGATGTTACATTTGTAGATGGCTCCGCTGTAAAAGACAGATTAATAAAATATGATGAATTTAAAGATAAGTTATTTACCCAGATAGCAGGGAATGCTAAATCCGGTGAGTTTGATCAGCCTGCAACATCGTTTACAATGATTACGGCTGATGGAACATTGGCGAGTTTTAGTGTTTTTCCGGGCAATGGCAAAGTTTCGGACAATGCTTTTTTTCAAGTATTAAGCGATGGAAAGGTTAAATTGCTCAGAAAAAATGCAAAGACAATATCAGAATATAAAGCCAATATGGGCAGCGCTGTTGTTACCAGGGAAGTGGTTGATAATATTGATTACTACCTTTTAATTAATGGAAAAGCTGTTCGTATTAAAAAGGATAAAAAATCGGTAGAGGCGGCGTTAGGAGACAAACAAGCTGAATTAGAGAGCTATATAAAGGCCAATAACCTTAATTTAAAAAATGATGCTGACCTTGCTAAACTGATCACTCAATATAACACTTTATAGTTCTATTTCTTGCCGGGCTATATTTTGTTTATTCAGGATATCAATTACCGGAATTGATATTACTTTACCTGATTTTAAATAATTAACGATCAGTTGTTCAGCATACTTATCAGTATTGCCATTGAAAATCAGGGCTTTAATCGGTATATTCCTGCTATTTAATGCTTCTAACGAAAGGAGCGTATGATTTATACTCCCTAAATAATGTTTTACTACTACAATTACCTCTGCATTTAACTGCTGTATAAGGTCAATCATTAAAAAATCATTGTTTAAAGGCACCATCAGCCCGCCTGCACCTTCAATAATCAATTGATTATCTGTAACCGGAAGCACGATTTTTTTTTGATCTATCGTAATACCATCAATTGAGGCTGCCTTATGAGGCGAATAGGGTTGTGTCAACCGGTAGGCTTCCGAATGAATTTTAGAATTAGTGTTGCTTATTAAACTTTTAACTTTCAAGGTATCACTATTATCCAGATCGCCTGATTGAATGGGCTTCCAGTAATCAGCTTTTAATTTTTCTGTTAAAATAGCCGATATGATAGTTTTACCGATGCCGGTACCAATGCCGGTAACAAATAACGGTTTATTGTGCATTTTATTTAGTTACTGGTTAATAGGTTATTGAGTGTATTGGTCAATAACGTGATTTCGTTAGCTGTATTAAATGAGTGCAGGCATATTCTTATCCTTTCACTTCCCGGTGCAACAGTAGGGCTACGTATGGCCCTGACATCAAAGCCGGTATTTTGCAAATTTATGGCCATATTTACAGCATCTTCGTTACTTTTTAACAAGATACATTGAATAGCGCTTTCACAATCAATTAAATCATACTCTCCGGATAAGCTCCCTTTAAATAAACGAATATTGTTTTGCAGCGACGCGATCTCTGTATCAGCTACCTGTAATAACCGGCAGGCCATTTTTATGGAAGCCAGCTGATGAAACGGGGCGGCCGTAGTATAAATAAACGATCGCGCAAAGTTAACCAGGTACTCCTGTAGTAAATTACTTCCCAAAATAATAGCGCCATGACATCCCAATGCTTTTCCGAAAGTTACAATACGTGCAAATATTCTTTTTTCAAGTTCAAGCTCTGTAATGATTCCCGTTTTATACAGGCCTACTGCGTGGGCCTCATCAACAATTAAATGCGCGTTATATTTTTCTGTTAAGGTTAATAGCTCAACTATAGGCGGGGTATCGCCATCCATGGAGTATATGCTTTCAATAACTACATAGCAGTTGCCTCTAGCTTGCTTTAGTTTGGCCTCAAGACTGGTTAAATCATTGTGCTTAAATGTATAGCGGTTGGCATGGCTAAGGCGGGCGCCATCAATAACAGAGGCGTGTATCAGCTCATCTGTTATTATAGTATCACCGCGCTGGGGCAGGGAAGAGAGCAAACCCAGGTTGGCATCATAACCTGAATTAAACAGTAAGCCGGCTTCGCTTTTAAACATACCGGCAATTTCCTGTTCCAAATTTTCGGTATAAGCTAAATTTCCGGATATTAACCTTGACCCTGTTGAACCATTTAAAATAAGGCCGCTGTTATTTATTTCCTCATCAATTTTACCTTTAAGTACAGCCGAGCGGGAGAATCCCAGGTAATCATTCGAGCAAAAATCAATAAGATCACTTTCGGGCTTTAAAACACGGTATAAGCCCGCCAGGCGCCTTTCAGTAAGTCTTTTTTCAATATATTTTTCCGTTGCTCCCAATAGCTAATTTTCGATAAAAATAAAAAAAGCCCCGGTTTATCGGAGCTTTTCTTTTTTGATATGATTTTTACTTTACTGATTTTGCATAAATTGTTTCATTCTTTCAGCTCGCGCGTCAATCGCTTTTTGAAATTCGGCAACCTGGCTGGTAGTTAATACTGCTTTAATTTTAGCATTGGCTGCATCATTAATGGGTTGCATTTTTGTAAACATAGCCCTCATATCGCCACCGGCATTCGCGGTTCTTAAGCTGTCTGTACTTTTAGTCGATACTATATAAATGGCTTTAATTTTTGCTGCCTGATCGTCAGTAATTCCTGTTACCTGCGTTTTTAATTGTTCTACCTGTTGATCTGGGGTTCTTTGTCCTCCTCTGCCTTGGGCAAAGCCAACCGCGCTAATTCCTAATACGAAAGCGCATACTAGTAATAATTTTTTCATTTTTTCTTTGTTTTTAGGTTTACTAATTAAAATTAGTTTTTCTTTTTCTTTTTTGATAAATAT
>CAISKH010000167.1 GCA_903885865.1 uncultured Mucilaginibacter sp. | reverse complement strand
TCGCCATTTTTTAAATTGCGTAAGGTGGTTATGCTATCCTGTAACTTAATGTATTGCCAATGCGGTAAATTATCAGATACTACGGGGTCAATAGGTTTTACATTATTGAGCCAGCTATTAAAAGTATTTGGCATCGGCGCATAATGATGTATGGATGACTTTACGACAAGAAAAATTATAATCCCAACTAATGCTGAATTCAATACAAGGTTTGTGTTGAGTTTGATTTTCATATCAATCAGAGGGTTAGGGTAGGCATGGTTATACGGTTAGGTCGTGTTCTTCCTGTAAGGCTACGGCGCGGCTAAAAGCCATGTACAATAACGAAAATAATACGCCCAGGGGTAAAGCATCCCAGGCATCGGTCCATACCACGTCCTTCAATTCAATATCTTCGGTAAAGTAATTATGAAATAGCAACTTCATTAATAAATTAAGCAATATTACCGCCACCGGGTAACCAATAATGCAAACAGCAATAAACCTTAAACGCACTACATTTTTACGAGTGAATGAAATACCTTTTGACAGATCATAAACAAGCCTTAAAAACAGGTAATATAAAACCAACATAACAATAAAACATACCGTCCACAACCCACGGCAGGCGAGTCCGAATAAATCTGCGCCGCGTTTACTAACCGGGATCAGCAGTGCATTATCCCTTCGGCTGTACCTGAATTTAACCGGGACATCGGTAAGATATATTTTATGGCCATTGGCTATAAAGCCATTTTTACTGGTATCGTCAAAACTTTCGCGCAAATAGCCCTGCGAATTTTTTACATGGAATACGCCATCCTCATCAAAAATACTATACCTCCTTTTTATGGTCCAGGCATATAGCTTAATGTAATTTTGAACATGCCCAATCCCGGCAAATTTCCATGCTTGGGCATAACTACAAGTATCGCATGCCAGGCTAACCTGGGTACCTAAATAGGCAAATTCACGCCCTATTGCAACAGGGTCATCACCGTTTTTTAAATCGCGCACTCTTAACAGGCTATCCTTTACTTCATTATATTTATAATAAGGTATGTTATACGCCGGCTCTTTTAACTCATCAATAGGTTTTATTGGCCTGTTGCTCCATTCCGGCAGGTGGTTTAGCGGAGAACCAATGCGGCTTCTTATCAGTATCCATATATTGCCAGTTGCGCCAATAATAATACAGGCCAGTATAAAAATTGCCGCGAGGTTAGGTTTAAATTTGGCTTTCATTTTAATTATGATTTAGGTTGGTAAACAGTAGTACCATAAATAAGCTCAGGTTGATTAGCCGGCCATTATTAATATTAATTGTGATAAGGTTTAGGTTTGTCTTAAACACATTGCAAATAAATAATTAATTATTGATATAAACAAATTATTTATTGTAAATCGATAAATAACTTGTTTTTCATCGCCTTTCCCGCTTTTGTTGGTGTTATCTGGACACTATATACCTGTTAGACCATTCCGGTTTAGGGAGCAACTGTTTATTTAACTTTTTTTAGACTTGAAAACCTTAAGCATTATTAGGTCAAATCCAACGGAAATAATTATTATACATATAATAATGACCATTATTTTACTGGTAAGGGTTTTTAAAATTTATGACCGTTCGGGCACACTAAGGTATACATAACATTGCTGCTTCTTCTCTTTGTGGCGGAATAAAATCTCCATTATTCCCGCCTTTGTTGGTGTTGTCGTCAACAACGACTCTGGAGGACATTGTACTTGTTGGTGATAACCCAAGGGCGAAAAAAATAAACTATATTTACATAACTAATAATTTAACAGAGCAGGAAAATGATCGTCACAAAAAAGAAGTTAATATTTTACTATGGTTTAGCGTTACTAAGCATTACATTAATGTTGATTACTATGACTAACTTTTTTTCTAATAACCCTTTTCAGAAAGCCCATCCTGAGTTCTCGTTGCTAGTCATTGTTTGTACATTTTCAATGCTTAGATTGCATGGTAATTATTTGAAAAACAGGAATGGCCGGGGTGCCTGAAATTGCATTTTCATTTAATGTCTTGTTCTGAATCTTGTTACACCCTGAAACAAAATTTCCACTATTAACAATATACTGTATATCAATAAATTATTTTATTCTTATACTTAAATTTCCTGACGAAAACGTCGTAACACCGTGTTACATTTTGTTACACCAACTTTTTATAAAGCGTTACTTTTCAACAGGTTAACTTAAAATCTTGCTACACGTGTTTCTCCCGATAGCTATCGGGATGTTACACACTCGTGTGTAACAAAGTGCGATAGGGCTATCCACATTTCCTCAAATTTTCAACAATCCCGCTCAATCCCGCCCAATGCATTAACTTTACCATTCACTAAAAACGCAGTAAACCGCTTGGCAAAAGAAGCTACCAAAGAAACGCCCTTAATGCAGCAGTACAATACCATTAAGGCTAAGTACCCCGGTGCCTTGCTGCTGTTCCGTGTAGGCGACTTCTATGAGACCTTCGGTGAGGACGCCATCAAGGCATCGGGTATACTGGGTATTGTGCTTACCCGCCGGGCCAATGGGGCCGCCTCGCATATTGAACTGGCGGGCTTCCCGCACCATTCGCTTGATACCTACCTGCCCAAACTGGTACGCGCCGGCCAGCGTGTAGCTATCTGCGACCAGTTGGAGGACCCGAAAGCCACCAAAACCATCGTAAAGCGCGGCGTTACAGAATTGGTTACTCCCGGTGTGGCTATCAATGATAATATCCTCCACCAAAAGAGCAACAACTACCTGGCCTCCTTGTATTTTGAAAGGAACAGCATAGGTATTGCCCTTATAGATATATCAACCGGTGAGTTCCTTACCGCGCAGGGCAGCAGCGAGTATATCGATAAGCTGCTGCAGGGCTTTAACCCCAGCGAGATCATTTACCAGAAAAGCAAGCAAACCGAGTTCAAAGAAAGCTACGGCGACCGCTACTATACTTACACCCTCGACGAATGGCCCTATAGCGGCGATTACGCCAATGAAACACTGCTGAAGCACTTCGGGGTTAAGTCGTTAAAAGGCTTTGGCATTGATAAGCTCAATTTGGGCATTGTGGCGGCCGGTGTGGCCCTACATTATTTGAATGAAACAGAGCATCGTAACCTGCAGCATATATCAGCCATCAGTCGTATTGAGGAGGACAGGTACTTATGGCTCGACCGTTTCAGCGTGCGCAACCTGGAGCTGATAGGCTCGGCAAATGAAAACGCGTTGACGCTGGTTGATGTGCTCGACCATACCTGTTCGCCGATGGGCGCCCGCCTGCTGCGCCGCTGGATAGTGATGCCGCTAAAGGAGCTTAAACCAATTAACGACCGCCTGGATGTGGTAGAATACCTGGTAGGTGAGGAGGAGTTGAGGGAGAACCTGCAGCAATACATCCGCCAGATAGGCGACCTGGAAAGGCTCATCTCAAAAATAGGGCTGCAAAAGGCAAACCCGCGCGAAGTTTGCCAGCTTAAAAAAGCGCTCACGGCTATTGATGCTATAAAAGAGTTGTGCAAACAATCAGTCAGCTTGCCGTTAAAAGCTATTGGCGAACAGTTAAATCCTTGTACGCTCATATGCGAAAAGATAGCTAAAGAACTGCAGCCTGATCCGCCGGTGATGCTCATTAAAGGCTCAGTAATGAATGATGGGATCAGTGAGGAACTTGACCGCCTGCGTAAGATAGCCTTCGGCGGTAAAGGGTACTTATTGGAGATACAAAAACGCGAGGCGGAAAGTACGGGTATACCCTCGTTAAAAGTCTCGTTCAATAATGTGTTTGGGTATTACCTGGAGGTTACACATAGTCATAGGGATAAGGTACCAGCAGACTGGATACGCAAGCAAACCCTGGTAAATGCGGAACGCTATATTACCCCCGAACTAAAAGAATACGAGGAGCAAATACTGGGCGCAGAAGAAAAAATACTGGCCCTCGAAACCAAATTATACAACGACCTGCTTTATGCCCTGGCCGAATATATAAAACCCATTCAGCTAAACGCGCAGTTGATTGCCCGTTTGGATGTGCTGCTTAACTTCGCCACCATAGCCATTAAAAACTATTACGTAAAACCCGAAATGAATGAGGGCCGTATAATTGATATAAAAGGCGGCCGCCACCCGGTTATAGAAAAGAATTTACCGCAGGGCGAGGAGTACATTACCAATGATGTGTTCCTGGACTCGGAAACGCAGCAGATCATTATCATTACGGGCCCAAATATGGCGGGTAAATCGGCGCTGCTAAGGCAAACAGGGTTAATTGTATTGATGGCACAAATGGGTTGTTTTGTGCCCGCAAAATCGGCATCGCTGGGTTTGGTTGATAAGATATTTACGCGGGTAGGGGCATCGGATAACTTGTCGTCGGGCGAATCAACCTTTATGGTGGAGATGAACGAAACGGCAAGCATCCTCAATAACCTTTCGGACAGAAGCCTGATATTATTAGATGAAATAGGCCGGGGCACCTCAACCTATGATGGCATATCTATCGCCTGGTCAATTGCCGAATACCTGCATAACCACCCAACGGTAAAAGCCAAAACCCTGTTCGCCACGCATTATCATGAGCTCAACGAGTTGAGCAATAGCTTTAACCGCATTAAAAACTATAATGTTACGGTTAAAGAAATAGGCCACCAGATCATTTTCTTACGCAAGCTGGTGCCCGGCGGCAGTGAGCATAGCTTTGGCATCCATGTAGCTAAATTGGCAGGTATGCCGCAAAAGGTATTGTCGCGCGCTAACGAGATACTAAAGAAACTCGAACACGAACGCACGGGGGGGGAACATCTTAAAGAGAGCATCCGCAAAGTGCAGAAACAGGCGGTACAAATGCAAATGTTTAGTATTGACGATCCCGTTCTGGTAAAAATACGTGACACCCTGAACAACCTTGATGTAAATACCCTAACCCCTGTTGAAGCT
>CAISKH010000166.1 GCA_903885865.1 uncultured Mucilaginibacter sp. | reverse complement strand
GGAGATAAGCAGATTGGATAAACTACTGGAATTTATAAGGAATGAGCCCGAAGACGAATTTTTAAAATACGCGTTAGCAACGGAGTATCTCCGTTTAAACCAGCCCGATAAAGCGCTCTTGTATTACGAGGATCTTATTAACAACCACCCCAGCTATGTTGGTACTTACTATCATTTAGGGAAATTATACGAGGCGCTTGGCCGAAAGCAGGATGCCATTAATATTTATGAAAAGGGTATGCAAATAACCAAAGAGAAACGCGATAAGCATGCTTTTTCAGAACTGCAGACCGTTTACCGGGAAGCAATAGGGTATGATGAAGATGATTATTAAGAAAAATAGCCACCCTGTCATTTCGAACGAGGAACGAGAGAGAAATCTATACACGCGTTCGGATTTGCTTGTGTATAGATTTCTCTCTATCGTTCGAAATGACATTTAAATAAACTGATATTGAAAAAACGCGACTTCCTGTTTATGCGCGATGTAGTGCTGTACACGTTTAGTGCATTTGGTGGACCGCAGGCGCATATTGGTATTCTATTGCGCGAATTTGTTGAAAAACGACGCTATGTTACCGAAGAAGAATTGATGGAGCTAAACGCGCTGGCGCAAGTTTTACCCGGTCCTTCATCAACACAAACCCTTGTTGGTATTGCCTGGAAGGTTGGCGGGTTAAGGCTGGCTATTATAACTTTTTTAATTTGGGTACTGCCTTCGGCAACCATCATGTGTTTGGCGGCCATTAGTTATAAAATGTTTGCTAACCGGGGGCGGGTTGCAGAGGTATTACGTTTTATACAGCCTATGGCTGTAGGTATTGTAGCGTATGCCACGTATACATTTGCCCATAAATTTTTAAAAACACGGGTAAGTACTATGTTGGCGATAGGCTCGCTGATAGTTACACTTATTTTGCAAAACCCTTATGCGTTCCCTATTCTTATTTTATTGGGTGGGATCATTTCCTCCGCATTAGAGGCCCATCCCCAGGAAAGCGAATTGCGGGTTAAATTATTTTCGAACGTAAACCCTAATAAGGTGGCTTATTTTATTGGGATACTACTTGCATTCGCTGCTTTGGGTGCAATTATAAACCGTACGTCGCCCTTTAGCTTACCCATACGGTTATTTGAAAATTTTTACCGCAATGGCATTATCATATTTGGCGGCGGGCAGGTTTTGGTACCACTAATGTATACTGAATTTGTTGAGGTTAAGCATTACCTGAGCAGTTCCGAGTTTCTTTCGGGGTATGCCCTGCAGCAGGCTTTGCCGGGGCCCACATTTTCATTCACCTCTTTTTTAGGCGGCGTTACACTTGGTAATCAAGGGTATGGAGTTGGCGGCCAAATTATAGGCAGCATTATAGCGGTAATAGGTATAAATATGCCGGGCTTTATACTCATCCTGTTTATTGTGCCGTTTTGGAACGACCTGAAGAAAATAACCCGCATAAAAAATTCATTAAGCGGCATTAACGCAGTGGCCGTAGGTTTTATGGCAACTGCGCTAATATTATTAACCAGGCCCTTCGGTTTAAACTGGATGGCCTATTTAATAATGATCTGCACTTTCCTGTTGTTGAATTTTACCAAAATAAAAACCCCGGTTGTTATTGTTATCGGGGTTATTCTTGGGCTGATATTTTGATGCCGGATTTAGTTCCGCTACCTTTTATAGCTACTGGTAACCCGCAAAAGCTGTATAATTTGGCGTTGGCAGGTTAGCTATTTTAGCCGCAGCGTTGGTTAAAAGCACAATGTTGCGTTCACCATATTTTTTGTTCAGATTTTGAATGGTTAACCATTGCTGATATTTCACAGGGATCCGGGTAGCTTTTTGCTGTACAAAAAAAGCAGGGTCGGTTGCTACCATTGCCTGTACGGCTTTGTAAAATTCATCAGATGTTGGGGCCGGCGAGTGCATGCTTGGATAGGCTGCACCCCAGGTTGCATAAAAATTATTAAATAGCTTTTCTTTTTCTGGATCAGTATGGTATACCCATGGGCTTGAAGTATTATACAAGTAATCTACATATACCTTAAAACTCTGGTACTCGGGATTTTGCGTCAGTGACTGCTTTATACAATCGGTATTGTTTTCAATAAGGTTTGCAATGTTTTGCGGGTCGCGGGTCGTTAAAATTTCATTGATTGGGCATTGAGCTGCAGCATTCATACCGAATGCCAACAAGCATACAAGTAGTACTTTTTTCATGATTCAACCTCATTTAGTAATTGGTAGTATAAATATACAACATAAATATATCAATATTGTTACAAAAAATGAAAATAATTTTTATAGTGCGTTTAGTTATAGGCAACGTACTTTTTCTGTTTGTTCAATTCAATTGTTGTATATCATTTATATTTATTTCTGTATTTTAAGGGACTAAAATTATACTATGAAAAACCTGATCTTTTTTATTTTTCTGCTTACTTCCCTGCCTTCCTTAGCGCAAATGGGAGCTAACACTGATGATGCTGCTTATATAAAAGCTAATTACATAAAATATGAGTACCAAATACCAATGCGCGACGGAAAGAAGCTGTTCACATCGGTATATGTGCCTAAAGATCAATCAAAAAAATACCCGTTTATGATGGATAGGACGCCTTACAGCGTAGCGCCATACGGGGCAGGTACGTATAAAACATCATTGGGGCCTTCACCGCAGTTTTTGCATGACGGTTATATTTTTGTTTACCAGGACGTTCGGGGTCGATTTATGAGTGAAGGCATTTTTGAGGAAATGATGCCCGAACTGGAGGTTCATAAAACAAATAAGGACGTAGATGAGGGTACCGATACTTACGACACGATAGACTGGCTGCTTAAAAACGTGCCAAACAATACGGGCAAGGTAGGCGTATGGGGTATTTCATATCCCGGGTTTTATACTACTGCAGCATTATTGAGCCGGCACCCGGCCTTGGTGGCGGCCTCGCCGCAGGCCCCTATGTCTGATCTCTGGCGCGACGATGGCTGGCATAATGGAGCTTTCTTTTTGGTGGCCAATTTTGGTTTCTATCCGGGTTTTACCAACAGGCAGGATGCTCAACCTACCCAGCGCCGGGGCGGCCACTTTAACCCTGGTACCAATGACGGCTACGACTTTTTTATGAAGATGGGGCCAATGAAAAACACCAATGACAAGTATTATAAAGATACCATACGGCTTTGGAACGAAATGATAGACCACCCGGATTACGACCAGCACTGGAAGGCCAGGAATGTGCTGTATCACCTGCATGATATTAAAACCGCTGTATTGGTTACCGGCGGCTGGTATGATGCCGAGGACTTGTATGGCGCTATTAATACCTATAAAACCTTGGTGAAAAATAACCCGGCAACGCCCATATATTTTACCATGGGCCCCTGGGTGCACGGCGGCTGGGCGCGCGGCCCGGGCGATAGGTTGGGCGATGTTTATTTTGGCGGGCCTACAGGCCCTTATTACCGTGACAATATTGAGTTTAAATTTTTTAGCCATTACCTGAAAGGAACCAATATGAACCTGCAGCCTGTAAATACCTTCGAAACAGGCGTAAACCAGTGGAAAACTTATAAAACATGGCCTCCAAAAGAAGCAGAAGAAAAGCAATTGTATCTGCTGCCCGGCGGTAAATTATCATTCGTCGCGCCCACGGCAGGAAAAGATAGTTATGACGAATATGTTTCTGACCCCGCTAACCCTGTTCCGTTTGTACCGGGTAAAAGCATGGACATGAACCGCGAATACATGACCGGCGACCAGCGCTTCCTGGCAGGCCGAAAAGATGTTTTAAGTTACCAAAGCGATGTGTTGGATAAGGATGTTACTATAGCGGGCAACATTTGGGCCAATCTTAAAGTAGCAACCACCGGTACCGATGCCGATTTTATAGTAAAAGTATTAGATGTTTACCCTGATACTGCTGCTAATACCATGGCCACGGGTCCTGGCATAAAAATGGCCGGTTATGAGCAAATGTTGCGCAGCGAGCCTATAAGGGGCAAATACCGTAACGCGTTTGATAAACCCGAACCTTTTATACCAGGCCAGGTAACGCCGGTTAACTGGGAACTGCAGGATATTTTGCATACCTTTAAAAAGGGCCACCGCATTATGGTGCAAGTACAAAGCAGCATGTTCCCGCTTATAGACCGTAATCCGCAAACCTTTACCAATATTATGAAGGCCAATGAAAGCGACTTTAAAAAAGCTACAGAAAAAATATATACATCGAAAGCGCACCCGAGTTTTTTAAAAGTTAGGGTGATGGAATAAAAAAAACACAAGAAAATGAAAGAGTTCATGTTACTGATACGCAACGAGGATGACAGCAAAACAGATTTTTCGTCCGAAAAAGACAAAGAGTTTTTAAAAGCCTGCGAAGTTTATATAGAGGGCTTGATTAAAAACGGAAATTTAATAAAGGCACAGCCCCTTATCAGAGAAGGTAAAATGTTAACCGGTTCAAATGGCGCATGGACAGTAGGCCCTTACAGCGAAAGCAAGGAAGTGATAGTTGGCTATTACCATATACTGGCAAATGACATGGACGGAGCCGTAGCTATTGCAAAAGGCAACCCCGAATTTGCCTACACTACAACAGCAAGGGTCGAGGTAAGGCCGATAAAAACTAAAGAGGTAGCTACGGCTTATGTTTATCCGACAGGCAAGTAAATGCTATAAAATGCAAGATTTTAATTGAGATATTTTTTACTTTAGACACCTGATTACCTAATCATTTTATGAAAATAAGCCTGCTAATACCTGTAGCGTGTTGCCTGCTACTTGTTAACCAAAGCTTCGCGCAAAAACGGAACGTATATTTTTTGAAAAATTCGGGTGCAGAAGTTAAAGTACGCGATAGTGCCGATTTTATACGGGTAGTTAGCGAGCCCGATTCGGGCTCTGTTTTATATAATGTTTCTGAATTTTATTTAAATGATAAGCCTAAACTAATTGCCAAAACTGCAAGAATAGAACCACTGCTGTTAGAGGGGCAATGTATAACCTTTTATCCATCAGGAAAAAAACAGGAAATGGCTAATTATGAGCGCGGCGTGAGATATGGTGATGAGTATGAGTATTATCCGGATGGCAAACTCTATGTACATAGGCGATATAACCCGGATAGCAGCCCTGACCTCAAAATTTTAACATTGGATTTTATTGACTCGACAGGAATACAACGACTTAAAGATGGAAGCGGTTATTTTGTTAATTACAATAGCGGGCTTAAGGGTATTTATGAAGAAGGAAATTTAAAATCAGGGTTAAAGGATGGGATATGGAAAGGTAGTTATGATAATAATGGTCATCGGATATCATTTGCGGAAACATTTGAGAATGGGAAATTTATATCGGGACAGTCTACTGATGAGCATAACAAAACAAGCGATTATATAATTGTTGAAACGCAGCCTCAATATAAAGGTGGTATAGAAGCCTTTTCCCGTTATTTGAGTTCGAATATTAGCTATCCTTATCATGCCAAGCTTAATAATATAACCGGAAAAGTTTATTGTCAATTTGTTGTTGAACGAGATGGCTCGTTGACGGATTTTAAAGTAGTAAGAAGCCCTGATGTTGAGTTGAGCAGGGAAGCCCTGCGTGTTTTAAAGCAATCGCCAAACTGGATACCCTGCATACAGCATGGCCAGCCTGTTAGGGTTATGTACACTATACCGATAAATTTCACGCTGGGGGCTCAACGGTAGCCAGCTTAGATCAATTATTTCAAAACGCTACATCACCGCCAACTCCCTGTTATACTTATTTCTATAATTTACGGGCGATAACCCGGTTATTTTTTTAAACAGGTTGCGGAAAGCTTTGCTATCCGAATAACCTATGGCATACATGATCTCGTTGATATTTTCACGGCCCGATTCGAGGCTTTTTTTGGCGGCTTCAATTTTTACCCGCTGCAGGTATTCGACCGGGGTATTTGAAGTTGCTTTTTTAAAGCGCCGCTCAAAATTACGCTTGCTTATGGCCACCATTTCTGAAAGCTGATCGATAGAAACTTTATTGGCCACATTGTTCTCCATAAAAAGCTGCGCTTTTTTTATAGGTTCGTCTTCATGCTCTTTTTGTCCCGAAAAAATGGCAAACGGCGACTGGCTTTTGCGCTCTATCTCAATTTCCATTAATTTGGCGCAGAATACAGCCATTTCGCGGCCGCAGTATTTTTCAACCAGGTAAATCAATAAGTTAAGAAACGAGTAAGCACCACCACTGGAGTATAATCCGACCTCATCGGTTATAATTTTGTCAGCCTGCAGTTTTACATCCGGGAAGGCTTGCCTGAAAGCATCGGCGGCCATCCAGTGGGTAGAACATTTTTTGCCCTTTAACAAACCCGTTG
>CAISKH010000165.1 GCA_903885865.1 uncultured Mucilaginibacter sp. | reverse complement strand
CGCTGCGCCCATAACAGGTGCCCGGCTATCCATTTAACACTGTTCATAGGCTCCATTAAGCTTTTGCTGGCTTCCGCTTCGCTGATATCAGCCAAGACATTATTAAATAACACGTTGTGCAGATCGTACTGGGCTAGTAATTGTTTTTTTGCTGACATGATAGTTTGATTTTAGTTTGTACAACAAATGTATTGTCAAAAAACGGTAGTTAGTGGGTGTAAATACGACAATATAACGGGCGTTTTACGACAGTTGAGGTAAAAGGCAAATGGTGAAAGGTGAAAGGTTGATCTTCAATTTTACAATACCTTTTACCTAAAAAGAAAAATAAAATTTGGTTTACAAAAAATTATCCCCTTATTTTGCACCTAATTGGTAATAACCAATTGGTCAATTATTCCCCGCAAAGGCATATTTGATTTATAAAGAAGCGGCGAGAGATCAGGCTCAATGACCCGCTGGCAACCCTCTAAGGTTAGAGTAGGTGCCAATTCCTGGCCCGGTAAATATCCCGGGAAATATAAATTAACGATATGGAAAATTTAACAAACAACACTCCCAAAAACTTTATTAATGCCATTAAAGGCGCTGTAAGCCCGTACAACCGTATTTGTTGTATGTGTTGCTGATACAGTTAATACGTTCCTCTTTTTCTCTTTCTGAAAAAAACACGTATGCTGTCAAATAGATCAGTTAATACCGATCAGGTATAGCACAACAATTAACCAGGTTTACCCAACAAATTACAAAGCATTAAATGAATACACAGATATATAAATACACCGAATCGTTCGAACTGGAGTCGGGACAAAAATTACAGGAACTGGAAATAGGATTTCATACTTATGGAAGGTTAAACAAAAACAGGGATAATGTAGTATGGGTATGCCATGCCCTTACCGCCAACGCTGATGTGTTTGACTGGTGGAAGGGTTTATTCGGCGAAAACAATTTCTTTAACCCTGATGAGCATTTTATAGTATGCGCCAATATTTTAGGCTCGCCCTACGGCACTACTAATCCTTTAAGCATAAACCCGGTAACGGGGCAGCCTTATTTTTTATCGTTCCCCAAAATTTCTGTGAGGGATATGGTAAATGCACACCAATTGCTGGCCAAACACCTGGGGATAAACAGCATTCATGT
This sequence comes from uncultured Mucilaginibacter sp., assembly GCA_903885865.1. GTDB lineage: Bacteria > Bacteroidota > Bacteroidia > Sphingobacteriales > Sphingobacteriaceae > Mucilaginibacter. Next base: position 10,666 of record CAISKH010000165.1, on the reverse strand, counting down.
TTTATTGGGTGGATCGCTTGGCGGCCAGCAGGCTATGGAATGGGCCATTATTGAGCCCGACCTGGTTAAAAACCTCATCCTGATGGCAACCAACGCGCGCCATTCACCCTGGGGAGTAGCGTTTAACGAATCGCAGCGTTTAGCTATCAGCGCCGACAGAACATTTTATGCTGGCGCGACTGATGGCGGTAAAAAAGGGCTGAAGGCGGCAAGAAGCATAGCCCTGCTTTCCTATCGTGGTTATAAAACCTATTCAATAAGCCAGCAGGAAGAAACAGACTCCATTACAGACGGGTTTCGCGCTTCAAGCTATCAAAATTACCAGGGCGATAAACTGGTTAACCGCTTTAATGCCTATAGTTACTGGTATTTAACCAAAACTATGGACTCGCATAACGTGGGCCGCAATCGTAATGGTATTGAAAAAGCATTAAGCCTGATAAAAGCCAGAACGCTGGTTATCGGCATTAAATCAGATCTGTTGTTCCCTATCGAGGAGCAGCAATATTTGTTCAGGCATATTCCAAAATCAGCCTTTGCCGAATTCGATTCGTATTACGGCCATGACGGTTTTTTAATTGAAACAGAAGCATTAACTAACATTATCACGTCATTTTTTAAAACAGATGTAAAAGGAAAAATCATCCAATTACAGCAAACCGCATAATGAGTAAAAAATTAAATATTGGCCTGTTTGGCTTCGGAGTTGTTGGCCAGGGGTTATATGACATTATAAGAACAAAAAATCTAAACCTCGAAATAAAAAAGATAGCTATTAAAGATGCGCATAAACATCGCTCATTACCCGCTCATTACTTTACTACTGATAAAACGGAACTACTTAACAACCCGGAGATCAATACTATTGTTGAGCTGATAAATGATACAGAAGCCGCATTTGATATTGTTTCAACGGCTTTAAAGTCGGGCAAAAACGTAGTATCGGCCAGTAAAAAAATGATCGCTATATATTTAAATGAACTTATAGAAATTCAACATAAATATGGCACTTCTTTGTTGTATGAAGGTGCGGTTTGCGGCAGTATCCCCATCATCCGTAACCTGGAAGAATATTATGACAACGAACTGCTTCATTCTATAAGCGGAATTTTTAATGGATCGTCTAATTATATCCTGTCAAAAGGGTTTTTAGAGAACATGGACTATGGCACGGCCTTAAAACAGGCGCAGGACCTCGGCTTCGCTGAAACAGACCCGACTGAAGATGTTGGCGGTTATGATGCTAAATACAAGCTTATTATTGCCGCAGCACATGCTTATGGTATTGTTATTGATCCTGAAAAGGTGTTGAATATGGGTATCCAGAACCTTTCGGCTTTTGACCTGCAATACGCGCGTGAAAAGAATTTAAAAATTAAACTCGTACCCGTTGCCAAGGAGCTGGACGACGAGCATGTGGCCCTGTTTGTTTTACCAAAATTGGTAAACGAAACCGAGTTTTTATATAATGTTGAGTATGAGTACAACGGCGTAATTGTACAGGCCGCATTTGCCGATCAGCAATTCTTTTTTGGCAAAGGCGCGGGCGGGCATCCAACCGGTTCGGCAGTGCTGTCTGATATCGCGGCCCTGCGGTACGATTACCAGTACGAATACAAAAAAGCAAAAGAAAGCAAGGGCTTAAATTTTACCAATGATATTGAGCTTAATGTGTATCTGCGCTATGAAAATGAGGAGTTAATTGAATTATTAAATTTTAAACATATAGAAGAGCGCTATTATTCAGGTGCTTATAAGTACGTTATAGGGAGGCTAAATCTGCAAAGTCTCATCGATAATGAAACCAGCATATATAACGACCAGGCGTTCGTCGCCTTCGCTGGTCAGCTAACAGAAGTTAGTTTAGCGCTTGCATAAAACGCCGGTAAGTTTCTATATTTTCTTTAAATCTAAGCCCGATATACCGGGCTTTTTTTTTGAGGTAGATTTTTTAATCTTTTTCTAATGTTTCTTTAATCTTAATATTTTTTCGTATACTTGTAACAACAACTTTACACTCACCCCTAATTGATGTATAAACTTGCGAAAATTGTAAAGGGCAAACCTTTTATATATGCATTGTGGTTTGGTTTAAGCCTGTTTGCAGTTGTTAAAAGTGTTATACTCAATCATATACACAATAATTATTTGGTGTATAAGTACAATTTTATTAACCTTATACACCAGCATAATTTATATGCACCCCAACCCGAGCACTATTTTGACCTGAATCATTACGGGCCAATTTTTTCCTTTATTATAGCCCCGTTTGCTTTGTTTCCTGATAGCGCAGGTGTTATTTTATGGGTGGTATTTAATGCCTGGATATTACTTTTGGCCGTACAGCATCTCCCTCTAAAAAACAGTCACTATCTGCTGGTGCTGTTACTTTGCGCGCATGAGTTAATGACGTCAGCTGCAAACGTTCAAATAAACCCGCTTATTGCCGCTCTTATTTTGTTTAGCTATATATTTATTAAAAGCGGAAATGATTTTTGGGCCGCGTTAATGATCGCCTTAGGTATGCTGATCAAGCTTTATGGCGTAGTAGGACTGGCATTCTTTTTCTTTTCAAAAAACAAACCAAAGCTAATAGGCTCATTTATATATTTTGGTCGGCAGTATTGTTTGTGTTGCCAATGCTAATATCTTCCCCGGCATTTATTATTCAAAGCTACCGGGACTGGTACGCAGACCTGGTACAAAAAAACCTGCATAATATAGTTTCAGCTCCCCAGGATATATCGGTTATGGGTATGGTGAGGAAAATAGCGTTTCCGGGCTTGTCAAACCTGTTGGTATTAATTCCGGCCATTTTACTGTTTGCTTTATCATATACGCGGGTAAAGTATTATAGTAATTTAAACTATCAATTGCTTATCCTGGCATCAACATTGATCTTCCCGGTTATATTTAGCACGGGTTCCGAATCGTCTACTTATATTATTGCTTTTGTTGGAGTTGCTATATGGTATGTAAATATTGAACGGCCGGCAACAGGATTTGAGCTGTTTTTACTGTTTTTCGCTTTAATTATTACCAGCCTTTCACCGTCAGACCTTTTCCCGAGGTATATAAAACAAACTTACATTGTTCCTTATGGGTTAAAGGCGCTTCCCTGTTTAGTTATATGGATGAAAATTATTTACGAAACTTTATTCAGGCAATTCAATAAAAGAGATATGAGCATGTTCCCGAAAAATTTAAGCACAATAGCGGCATGAAAAAGAAACTATCAATTATAATCCCGGCTTATAACGAAGAAAAGAATATAAGCTTCCTTGTTTCTGAACTGGTAAGGTCTTTAAACCCGACCGGCTATAATTTTGAATTCATTTTTGTAAATGACGGTAGTAAGGACCATACACTGAATGAAATTAAGGTTCAGGCCGAGTTGCATTCCAATGTGTTTTATATCGACCTGTCTAAAAACTTTGGTAAGGATTATGCGCTGAAAGCCGGTATAGATATGGCTGGCGGCGATGCAATTATTACAATGGATGCCGATCTGCAGCACCCCCCGCACCTTCTACCCCGAATGTTACAATTATGGGAAGAAGGTTATGATATTGTATATACTTATCGTGAAGAAGCGAACCCACATGTGAAAGGTTACCAGAAACTGGCGTCGAAGCTTTTTTATAAAGGCATAAACACCATATCGGATATAACGCTTGAAAACGGAATTTCGGATTTTCGCTTATTAGACCAAAAGGTGGTTAATGAACTGAAACAGATCGATGAATACGAGATTTTTTTCAGGGGGCTGGTTAAATGGGTTGGCTTTTTACAGATAGGTATACCCTACACACCAGCAAAAAGGCATACCGGCGAGGCAAGTTATTCATTTTTTAAGTTGGCTAAGCTGGCCATAAGCAGTATTATGGCTTTTAGCGTAAGGCCCTTATATATAGCTACCGGCTTAGGTTTATTTTTTTCATTCTCGGCACTCTTGTATATACCTTACATCCTGATCAGCTATTTTGCCGGATATGACGCAGTTTCTGGATGGGCATCGTTAATTGCCACTGTCGCGTTTTTTGGAGGGTTACAATTGCTTGTATTAGGTATCATAGGCTCATACCTGGGTAAAATATTCCTGCAAACAAAACACCGCCCTAACTATATTATTCGCTCAACAAACCTGGCAAAAACCAAGAATGATCTTATTAGGGTTTGATGTTGAAGAATTTGATATGCCGCTTGAATATGGCAAAGAATTGCCCTTTGATGAGCAGTTATCCATATCAACAACCGGAACCCTTTTAGTATTAGAACTGCTAAAGTTAGCCGGCATAAAAGCTACTTTTTTTTGCACCGCCAACTATGCCATAAACCAGCCCGAAGTTATTTTGAAAATAGTGAACGAGGGGCATGAGATCGCATCGCACGGCTATTATCACTCTGATTTTAAACCCGAACATTTAGCAGCATCAAAAATAAAGCTCGAAGAAATATCAGGCAAAAAAGTAACTGGTTTCCGCATGGCGAGGATGATGCCGGTTGATGAAATAGAAATACAAAAAGCGGGGTATACTTATAACTCATCCCTTAACCCTACTTTAATACCCGGCCGGTATAATAATTTAAAAAAACCACGCTCATGGTTTTTTGACCAGGGTGTTTTACAAATACCCGCTTCGGTATCGCCGCTTGTACGGTTCCCTTTGTTTTGGCTCAGTTTCCATAATGTTCCGCTATCTTTACTTAAATGGATGAGCGCTGCAGCACACCGAAAGGATGGCTATTTGAACTTATACTTTCATCCCTGGGAGTTTACTGATTTAAAACAGCCGGAAAAATTTGGCTTCCCCGGTTATGTGGTAAAAAACTCGGGCGATGCTTTTGTTAAAAGGATAAAAGACTGTATTAACTGGGCAGAAGCAAAAGGTTATGAATTTGCCAGGACAGGTGATTTTGCTGAGGGTATTCTAAAAGATAAAAAATAGATCTGTCATCCCATGTTTGCACAGGATGACAGAAACAAATTTTACTTAAGCAATGGCCTTATCCTTTTCATTCAAAAACACAAACTTGTTGTCAAACATATCCAGTTTGATCTTGCTGTCTTTATTTATTTTGCCTGCCAGTATTTCTTTTGATAACTCATTCAATATTCTTTTCTGAATTACACGTTTCAGCGGCCTTGCCCCAAATTGCGGATCGTAACCCAACTGTGCCAGCCAATCCAAAGCTTCTTCCGAGGCTTCTATGGTAATACCCATTTCGGCGAGGGTTTGCTGTACCTGCTTAAATTGCAGCTTTACAATATCGCCCACCTCATCGCGGCTAAGCGGGGTAAACATAATGATCTCGTCAATACGGTTCAAAAACTCGGGCCTGATGGTTTGCCTTAACACCTCGAACAACTGGTTCTTGGTTTTAGCAATTACTTCATCCTTATCACTGTTATCAAAATCCTGGAAATTCTCCTGTATAATATGCGAACCTATGTTAGAGGTCATGATGATAATAGTATTCTTAAAATTCACTACCCGGCCTTTATTATCTGTTAAACGGCCATCATCCAAAACTTGCAGCAATATGTTAAACACATCAGGATGCGCTTTCTCTATCTCATCCAGCAGGATAACACTATATGGCTTTCTGCGCACCGCTTCGGTTAACTGCCCGCCTTCATCATAACCTACGTATCCCGGAGGCGCGCCTATCAGCCTTGAAACCGCGTGGCGTTCCTGGTATTCGCTCATATCAATGCGTACCATCGCGGCTTCATCATTAAATAAATACTCGGCAAGGGCTTTAGCCAGCTCTGTTTTACCAACGCCCGTTGTTCCTAAAAATATGAACGAACCTATCGGTTTGCGTTTGTCCTGCAAACCTGCACGGCTGCGGCGTATAGCATCGCTTATCGCCTCTATAGCTTCATGCTGGCCCGCTACACGCTTATGCAGTTCATCTTCAAGGCTCAATAATTTCTCGCGTTCGCTTTGTATCATTTTTGAAACCGGGATACCTGTCCAGCGGGAAACCACGCCGGCAATATCTTCGGCAGTAACCTCCTCTTTCAGCATCCTGCTATCCGACTGATTAGTCAGGAGTGCCTCTTTTAGCTTTTCAACTTCTTCCTGTGCTTCGCGGATGCGGCCATAACGCAATTCAGCTACTTTGCCGTAATCGCCTGCCCTTTCGGCTTGCTCGGCTTCCAGTTTATAGTTTTCTATTTGTTCAACTTTCAGGTTAATGCCATCAACCACATCCTTTTCACCCTGCCATTTGGCCCGCAAAGAATCGCGCTCGGCCGATAAGTTAGCTATCTCTTCGCTTAATTCTTTTACCTTTTTATCATCCTTTTCACGCTTTATGGCTTCGCGTTCAATTTCGAGCTGCATAATACGCCGGTCAAGCTCATCAACCACTTCGGGTACCGAATCCATTTCTAGACGCAGTTTAGAAGCAGCCTCATCCATCAGGTCAATAGCCTTATCAGGCAAAAAACGATCAGATATATAACGCTGCGACATTTCAACCGCCGCTATTATCGCTTCATCCTTAATGCGTACTTTATGATGCGCCTCGTAGCGTTCCTTTAACCCACGTAATATCGATATTGCGTCGGCAGTATCCGGCTCATCCACCAGCACCATCTGGAAACGGCGCTCTAAAGCCTTATCTTTCTCTACATATTTCTGGTATTCATTTAAAGTAGTGGCGCCTATGGCTCGTAATTCGCCGCGGGCAAGGGCCGGTTTTAATATATTGGCGGCGTCCATAGCTCCCTCGCCGCCACCGGCGCCTACCAGCGTATGTATCTCATCAATAAATAAAATGATCTCGCCATCGGCCTGGATAACTTCCTTTATTACCGATTTTAAACGTTCTTCGAACTCGCCTTTATATTTAGCGCCTGCAATTAGCGCGCCCATATCCAGCGAAAAAACCGTTTTGGTTTTCAGGCTCTCGGGTATATCGCCCTTAATAATTCTAAAGGCAATACCTTCGGCAATGGCGGTTTTACCAACGCCCGGCTCGCCTACCAGTATCGGGTTATTTTTTGTACGGCGCGATAATATCTGTATAACACGGCGTATTTCTTCATCCCTGCCTATAACCGGGTCAAGCTTGCCGGATTCGGCATATTCGTTCAGGTTACGGGCATATTTGTTTAAAGCATTATAAGTGGCTTCGGCGTTTTGGTCGGTTACTTTGCTATCGCCACGCAAGCTTAGTATGGCTTTTTTAAGGTCCTTTTCATTTACACCAAAATCTTTTAGCGCTGTACTTACCTTATCATTAACCGACAAAATACCCAACAATATATGTTCAACAGATACAAACTCATCCTTAAATTCTTTAAGATAAGATTGTGCCTTTTGCAAAACAGAATTGGAGGCTGATGATAAATAAACATCGCTCCCGCTTACTTTAGGATAAGAAGCGATCTGTTCATCAAGCGTTTCATTTAACCGGTTAAGGTTTACGTTTAGTTTTTTTAACAGGAAGGTTATTACATTCTCGTCAACCAATAACAAACCTTTCAGCAAATGGGCGGGCTCAATAGCCTGCTGCTGGTTGCCGGTTGTTATTTCAGAAGCTTTTTGTACCGCTTCCTGTGCTTTTATGGTAAAATTGTTAAAGTTCATGGTGATCAATTAAGTCATTAATGATACTCAAAACACTTGCCACGCGTCGCTTCCCTGAAAAAATGTCGGTTTAAAATAAAAATTGGTGTCTTTTTGTCTATATTATTAAGCGTATGGCGGTATAAGAGACAACATATAAATTCACTAAATGTTATGGGCTAACCACATAAATATTTTTACATTTACCTACTAACCTAAAACCATTTAACCTTTAATTGTTATGAGAAGAGCCGTTCTTAACCCCTTATTGTTTTGCCTGGTTTTTATAGCCATTGATACTTTTGCACAGTTAAAAGAAAAAAAACCTTCTATCAGTAAAGAGTTATTTGGCGAAACAGAAGGCAAGCAGGTTTACCGCTACACCCTAAAAAACAGCAAGGGCATGGCCATCAGGGTAATTAATTTAGGCGCCACGCTAACGGATATTATCACCCCGGATAGAAACAACGAAATGGGAAATGTGGTGCTTGGTTTCGATTCGCTTAAACAATATATTGGCAAGGATAATGGCCGCATGGGGGCCATACGGGGCCGTGTAGTCAATAAAATAGCTAACAGTAAGTTCACTGTTGATGGTAAAGAATACAACGTTATACTCAGCAAAAACGGCGAACCATGGGGCATCAATAAACGAGTATGGAACATTGAGGAAGTGCCCGGAAAAGAAGTGGCCCTTAAAGCTACCTATCTAAGTGTTGACGGCGAAGACGGTTACCCCGGCAATCTAAACCTGACGGTAACCTATACGCTTACCAATGAAAATGAGATCAAGATAAATTTCATGGCAACAACTGATAAAGCTACCCCCGTTGTATTGACCGGCCATTCGTATTTTAACCTGTCGGGAGGCAAGGACCCTAAGATATTAAATACCGAAATGACCATTTTAGCCGATAAATACCTGGAAGTTGATAAAGGCCCGGGCAACCCAACCGGCAATTTTCTTGACGTAAAAGGAACGCCGTTTGATTTTACCACGCCCCGCAAAATAGGCGAGCGTATTATGGATAATAATGAGTTACTGATAAAAACCAAAGGGTATGAAGTTACTTATGCCTTTCGTAATAATACCGGCAAATTAACTTTGGCAGCCACGGCTTATGAGCCGCAAAGCGGAAGAGTATTGCAACTGTACACTACAGAGCCCGGCATGATATTTTACACAGCTAACGGCCTTAGCGAAAAAGTTTTGGGCAAGGGCGGCAAGCCGTTTACCAAACAAGGCGCGTTTTGCCTGGAAACACAGCATTTCCCCGATTCACCCAACCAACCCAAATTTCCCAATGTAATTTTAAAGCCGGGGGAAACATTTAGATCAGAAACTATTTATAAATTCTCGGTGCGAAAGATGTAGAGACACAATGTTTTGTGTCTCTGAAGGGCGTTTATCTCCGGAGACGCAAAACATTGCGTCTCTACGGTATATCAAAAAACTGGGCATTGAAATTTACCAGGAATAGTTCCTTTGTTGCCCGTGTACATGCGGTATAAAACCAGCGTAAAAAATCGGTGTTTACCATCTCATCAGTCAAATACCCCTGGTCAACAAAAACGGCGTCCCATTGGCCGCCCTGCGCTTTATGGCAGGTAATTGCATAGCCAAATTTTATTTGCAGCGCATTATAATACGGGTTAAGTTTTAGCTCGTTATGCTTTTCGCGCTTGCTTTTTATATGATCGTAGTCTTTTAACGCTTCCAGGTAAAACCTTTTCTGGTCTATGGGCTGCAATGCCGGAGATTCTGAATAAAGCGTATCCAGCAGCACTTTGCAATCTAAAACAGGACCCCCGGCATAATCAATAAACTCCAGTTGCACATCCGCGAAACGGAAACCATACATATCTTCAATCTTACGAACTTTTCTTATTCTTGCTATGTCGCCGTTGGCTATAAAGGCGGTGCTGCCCTCCTCCTGCTCCTGCAGCCAGAAATAATTGTTTTTTACCACCATTAGCTGGTCGCCGCCGGTCAGTTCCTCTTCGCGCCATAATAGCCGGGCACGTATTTGCCGGTTATACAGGTTAGCGCTTTTGTTCGAGCGGCAAATGATCAGCGTATTTTCATTGCCGTATTTGTTGTACGCATATTCCAGCCCTTCTTCCAGCCGTTCACCCGTCATCCGGAAAACATCGGTATAGCCTTTGGTCGTAATTTTCGGGATGATCTCCTTTCCTTGTCGTATAATGTCACGTATCCGCGTCGCATTATACAATATGCCCGAATCTTTTTGCTGCCGCAATACATCCGTTAATTCATAGCTAAAAACGTTAAGGTTGTATTCCAGTTTCATTAACGCCTCGTCCAATGCCGGGCTATTGTCCGACCCTACCGGAGGCAGTTGCGCGGTATCGCCTACCAGCATCAGCTTGCAGTTTTCGGTGTTGTAAACGTATTTAACCAGGTCATGCAGTAAAGTATCGCGGTTGTTGCCGCTCAGCTGGTCTGATATCATGGAGGCTTCGTCAATAATAAACAGGGTATTGCTCGCCAGGTTTTCGGCTATCATAAACGATTCATCAACATTCAGCGCCGTTTTTTTGCGGTAGATGCGTTTATGGATAGTAAAAGCCTTTCGCCCCGAATAACTGGTTATTACCTTGGCTGCCCGCCCGGTTGGCGCCAGCAATACCGATTTTAGGTCGTAGTTTTTTAACGCTTTAACCAACGCGCTTACGATGGTGGTTTTACCTGTGCCCGCATAGCCTTTTAATATAAAGCACTCATCCCCTTTTTCTTTCAGTAAAAAATTATGCAGCAGGCCGAAAAGTTCCAGTTGCTGTGCTGTGGGTTCATGCGGAAAAGCTTTGCGGATATGATCTGTTTCGGCCACTTAACAAAAATGCAGATAACTAATTAAGTAATTCAAAAAATATTACTTTTGTTAAACAGCATGGCCGAACAAATTTATACTTACCGCGATCCGTCGTTTAACCTTAACCAGGCATATGATTACACTTTGTTAATGCAGATAGATGTATCTTCATTTTCGTATGCCGTGACGTTTGAAAAGCAATTATTAGCCTGGGGCACCAACTATAGCTTAAATGAACTCGCCGGGGAT
>CAISKH010000164.1 GCA_903885865.1 uncultured Mucilaginibacter sp. | reverse complement strand
TGACTCGGCCAGCGGATCGATCACCAAATCGCGTGATGTAATGACACAGGCTGTTTTTAGCCTGAAAGGCAAGCCGCTTAACTGCTACGGGCTAACCAAAAAAGTGGTGTATGAGAATGAAGAATTTAACCTGCTGCAGCACGCCCTTAACATTGAGGATGGCCTTGAAGAATTGCGTTACAACAACATCGTTATAGCTACCGATGCCGATGTGGACGGTATGCACATTCGCCTGTTGCTAATGACCTTCTTTTTGCAGTTCTTCCCCGACCTGGTAAAAGCCGGCCATGTGTTTATTTTGCAAACACCGCTATTCCGGGTACGTAATAAAAAGGAAACTATATATTGTTACAGCGATGAAGAGCGCCGAAACGCCATCGCCAAATTAGGGGTAAAGCCCGAAATTACCCGCTTTAAGGGATTGGGAGAGATATCGCCTGATGAGTTTGGCTTGTTTATTGGCAAGGATATTCGCCTTGACCCTGTTATATTGAAAGATGCCAACATTAAAGGTTTGCTTGAATATTTTATGGGTAAAAATACCCCGGCAAGGCAACAGCATATTATTGGCAACCTGCGGGTGGAGAAAGACGATGAAAGAATTAATCCTACCATTGTTGAAGATGAGGTGTTGCCGATAGCAGTGTAGCTTTTGCTTCGCATCATTGCTTAATTTTTTTTCTTTTAAGAATATTTCCTATCTTGTTTCCCCTTCTTCTTTAGAAGGCAAACGAAATGACAAACCACGAAATAAAAATATCATTCAAAGAATACAATTCTGTAAATGAACTATCTGCAGCCGACCAAACCTTATGCGCCGAGGCGGTTAAGGCGATGGAAAATTCGCATTCACCCTATTCAAAATTCCGGGTAGGCGCGGCATTACAGTTAAAAAGCGGGGAAATAATACATGGCAGTAACCAGGAAAATGTAGCCTACCCCTCCGGCTTATGCGCCGAGCGCGTTGCCCTGTTTTACTGGGGCGCCAACTATCCGGACGACCCGATTGAAACTATGGCCATCACCGCGCATACGGATGAATTTAAAATACTAAAACCCGTTACCTCATGCGGTTCGTGTTTACAGGTATTGGCCGAATATGAAAAAAAACAAAATCAACCCGTAAAAATTATTTTATATTGCAAAGACGGCCCCATTTGGGTGGCAAATGGCATTGAAAGTTTCCTGCCGTTTTTATTTTTTGAAGATCGTTTATCCTGAACCTTATGAAATTAAAATTAGTTCTTCTTTTAGCTGCGTTTGTTTTTTGTACTAAACTTTACGCTCAGCAGCAATTTCCTTACGAAAAGGAAATACGGGCATACCAACACCAGGATAGCCTTAACTTTCCCAAGCCTAACGGCATATTATTTATAGGCGCTTCATCCATTCGTTTATGGAGCGATCTGCGGCAGCGCTTCAGTAACGCGCCCATTATTCAGCGCGGGGTGGGCGGCTCTGAGTTGTCGCAATGGGTGGCCTATTATGCGCCTTATATTACTTATGTTTATCATCCGCGCAAAATATTTTTGTATGCCGGCGAAAATGATATTGCCACAGGCGGTAAAACTGCACAATCGGTAGTTGAATCATTTGCCAAATTATGGGATATCATTCACCGACAACTGCCCGATGTGGAGATATATTTTTTATCCATCAAACAAAGCCCGAGCCGGTTAAAATATACACCCGATTTTTTTACGGCCAATAAACTGGTGAAAGCCTACATCAGCAGCAAACCTAAAACTTATTATATTGATGTAGCGACGACTGTTTTAAATCCGCACACCATGCTGCCCGACTCATCCCTGTATAAAAAGGATATGCTTCATTTAAACGATAAGGGCTATGATAAATGGCAGGTTATTTTGCAGGATTACGTAAAGTAATAAACAACAAAGGCCCCCGTAAAACGGGGACCTAAGCAGCTATATAAACAAAACAAACTAAACTTAAGAAGCCGGGATTTCAATTTTAGTGATCTTCCAGTCTGGGCGGTCCGATGAAATAGTGATCAAATTAACGCGTGTATAATTGCCATATTTCATTTCAAGTTTTACAACCATACCGTCGTTATTATCTTCAACAATTGAGGTGGTATATTTACAATCCTGCTCAATATTTTCCGACGCTTTGAATGATTCAAGGATGCGTTTTTTGTTGAGGTTAACAACATTGTCGCCGCGGTACATTTTATAGTGAACATCGTCAGACAGGATCTTATCCAGGCCATCTATTTTACCGTGGATCACAGCATTTAGATAAATTTCTAAAACGTCATTTTTTGTTAACGTAGCAGGAGTTGGTTTATTTATAGCTTTAGCGGCTGTGCAAGCTACAAGTAATGCTAAACCGAACATAACTGATTTTAAAGTTTTCATAATAATAGTATTTAAGGTTATTAATTAATTTTTATATCCATAAGACAGCGGGCACATCCGAAACGTTACAAGTAATTTATTTTTTATTGACGATTTAACTAAAATTTAACATTTTGCCCCTGATTTTAACATTTATGATCGAACTCAATACCATCATTTTACAATTTGCAGAACAGGGCGAAAAAACCGGCTGGAGCTACATTGAGATCCCGGCTGACCTCGCGCTGCAGCTTAAACCGGGCAATAAAAAATCGTTTCGGGTAAAAGGTTTGCTGGATGGCTTTGCTGTAAGTGGCATGGCTTTAATGCCCATGGGGGGCGGAAACTTTATTATGGCGCTCAAAAGCGAAGTAAGAAAAGCCATCCGTAAAAACGCAGGCGCTACGCTGCAGGTGAGGCTGGAGCTTGATAATGAATATAAAGTTGAGGTACCTGATGACCTGCAGGAATGTTTTGAATTTGAAGCCGAAGCACTGGAGTTTTTTAATACGCTGCCAAAATCGCACCGCGATTATTTTATAAAATGGATAGAACAGGCAAAGACCAATGAAACCCGTGCAAAACGCATAATAAATACTATAAATGCTATGCTGCGTAAATGGTCCTATAATGTAATGATGAGGGAGTTGAAGAAGGAGTGATTTTTGATGTATGAATTGTAGTAACACTCTGCTTCTTTTAAAAAAGCAGAGTGTTATTACTTAGAAAGAATTATCTTTTAAAATGGCGGGCGTACTCATCCATTTTCGCGATCTTTCCGCCTTTAAATAGCATATCATCAATATATTCAACCGAGTCGGTTACACCTTTTGGGTTTGTCCAATGTTGGGTATACCAAATGGTTACCCATTCCTCTTTTTTATCTTTACCTGTAACCGCTTCCCAATCCTTCATATCTATTTTATCACCTTTCATGGTGGCGCTCATTGCAACAGCCATTTTAATGAACTGGGCGTTTGTGCCTTTAAAAACGCCTTTGTCATAATTGAAAATAATACTGTCTGCAAAGCATTTTTTCATCAGGGCGGTATCCATAGTTTCGTATGACTTTACCGCATTCAGGGCAACCATTGTATTGGCATGGCTGGTATCTATTATCCAGTTATCCGGGTTTTTTATTTTGTAAGGATAAACAGGTGCAGATGTTGCTGCGGCAGCAGTTTCGGTTTTTGCCTTTGGCTGGCAAGCTGTAATTAACATCGGGATAATTAACAGCAAATAGTTTCTTTTCATGTGATTTATATTTAGTGATCAATTAATTAACTGAAAGGTAGGTATTTACATTTTATTTATTTGCAGTTTTTATGATAATTTTATTTCATCACCATTAAAAGAGAGCGTATCACCAAATACATTATTTTCGTTCATAAATCTCAAAATGTGCATAAAATCTGCACATCCGCACATCCGCATATCTGCACATATACCTATCTTTATCCATCCAAAATTTCTAGTTACTAATGAGTGAAGAGCTGAACGACACTGATAACTTTCGGGACGATATCCCTGCCAACAACAACGATAAAATACATAACATTACCTCACTCGACGGGCTGTACGAAAACTGGTTCCTGGATTATGCCTCGTATGTAATTCTCGACCGTGCCGTTCCGCATATCAACGATGGTTTAAAACCTGTACAACGCCGTATTCTGCACTCGCTTAAAGAGATGGACGACGGGCGCTTTAACAAAGCCGCCAACGTTATTGGCAACACCATGAAATATCACCCGCATGGTGATGCTTCCATTGGTGATGCCATGGTGCAGATAGGCCAGAAAAACCTGCTCATTGATTGCCAGGGTAACTGGGGCGACCCGGTAACCGGCGACTCGGCAGCGGCGCCGCGTTATATTGAGGCGCGCCTGTCAAAATTCGCGCTCGAAGTTGTTTTTAACCCCGATACGACCGAATGGCAGGCCAGTTATGATGGCCGAAACAAAGAGCCCATAACGTTACCGGTTAAATTTCCTTTATTGCTTGCCCAGGGCGCCGAGGGTATTGCTGTTGGTTTAGCCACCAAAATATTACCCCATAATTTTATTGAACTGTTGGATGCCTCGATAGCGGTATTAAAAAGGCAAATACCTAATTTATTGCCCGATTTCCCTACCGGCGGCATGGCCGATGCTTCGGCTTATAACGATGGTCAGCGGGGCGGCCGCATACGCGTACGGGCCAAAATTGTGGAACGCGACAAAAAAACACTGGCTATTACCGAAATACCTTTTTCAACCACAACCGGCAGCCTGATTGACAGTATAATTGCTGCGAACGATAAAGGCAAGATCAAGATCAAAAAAATTGAAGATAATACCGCGCAGGATGTAGAGATTATGATTCACCTGGCGCCGGGTATATCGCCCGATGTGACTATCGATGCGTTATATGCCTTTACCGATTGCGAGGTTTCCATATCGCCCAATACCTGCGTAATACAGGATGATAAGCCGCGCTTTATGAGCGTGAATGATATGCTTACCGAAAGCACCCATTTCACCCGCGAACTGCTTAAACAAGAGCTGCAGATAAGGCTGAAAGAACTGATGGAAAAAATATTTTTTAGCTCGCTGCTTAAAATATTTATCCAGGAGGGGATGTACAAACATCCTGATTATGAAGGCTCGGCAAACTTTGAAGAAGTACTGGTGGTTTTAAATAAACTGTTTGAGCCTTTCTTCCCGCAATTTTACAGGCCGATAGTTGACGAGGATTATAAAAAGCTCATAGACAAACCAATGAGCAGTATTACCAGGTTTGATGTGAAGAAAACCGATGAGCAGATAAAAAACCTGGAAAATGAGATAAAGACGGTAAAAAACCACTTGAAGCATTTAACAGAATATACTATTGATTGGTTTGAAAAGCTAAAAGAAAAATACGGGAAGGGCCGTGAGCGTAAAACCGAACTGCGTACGTTCGACCGGGTAGAAGCATCGCAGGTGGCATTAGCCAATGTGAAGCTGTATGTTAATCGCGAGGATGGCTTTATTGGCACCGGATTAAGGAAAGATGAGTTTGTTGGCGATTGCTCGGATATTGACGAGATCATCGTTTTCCGCGAAGATGGCCGCTGCATAATTACCAAAGTGCAGGAAAAGGTCTTTGTTGGAAAAGAGATCATTCACGTAGCTGTATTTAAAAAGAACGACGAGCGTACTATTTATAACATGATCTATAAAGACGGGCAAAGTGGCGTAAGCTACATTAAACGTTTCGCTGTTACGGGCGTAACCCGCGATAAGGAATATGATCTTACAAAAGGCAGCAAGGGCTCAAAAGTATTATACTTCTCGGCCAACCCCAATGGTGAGGCCGAGGTGGTTAATGTGCAGTTAAAGCCACATGCCAAGCTGAAGAAGTTGCAATTTGATGAAGATTTTGCCGCTCTCGCCATCAAGGGCCGAAACTCAATGGGGAATATAATTACCAAGTACCCGGTTAAAAAGATCATATTGAAGAGCAAGGGCATATCAACCCTTGCGGGCAGGAAAATATGGTACGATGATATTTTAAAACGTTTAAATGTTGACGCGCGGGGCAAATACCTGGGCGAATTTGATGGCGATGACCGTATACTCACTGTTTTCGCAAACGGCATGTACGAACTAACCAGCTTCGACCTCAATAATCACTTTGATGATAAAATGGCAATTATT
Organism: uncultured Mucilaginibacter sp.; assembly: GCA_903885865.1. Taxonomy (GTDB): domain Bacteria; phylum Bacteroidota; class Bacteroidia; order Sphingobacteriales; family Sphingobacteriaceae; genus Mucilaginibacter. The sequence goes on along the minus strand of CAISKH010000164.1, from coordinate 4,530 downwards.
GAAAAGTATGCCCCCGAAAAGGTTTACTCGGTTGTGCATTATGAGGGTAAATCAAAAAATTACCTGGTTAAGCGCTTTACTTTTGAAAACACGGTTATAGGCAGGCAAACCAGTATTATCAGCGAGGAGAATGGTTCAAAAATGATCCTTATTTCCGGCGCAGCCGAACCTGTGGTTGAGTTAAGACAACTAAAAGGCGCTACTAAAACCCCCGAAACTGTTGAGATAAACCTGGCTGATATTATAGATGTTAAAGGCATGAAAGCTATGGGTAACCGCCTTACCCCGCATTTGGTTGAAGCTATAACATTAATAGCCGAAAACAACCCGGTTGAAGAAACCGAACCCGCAGTTATTATGGATGAAGATACAGATGAGTCTACAATAACAGACGAATTGCCGGAGCAAATAATTGAACCCTTGGCCCCAAAAGAGACGTTGCCGAAACCAACAGCAAACACGCGCGAACCCGTTGTTGAACAACCCAAACCCGAGCCACAGCAATCAGAGAAATCAAAAGAACAATCGGTGAAATCATCTGAACAATCAGTGGAATCACCAATCGAGTCAGTGGAATCACCGCATAAAAAAGTAGATTTGGAAATAACTAACCCGGATGATATTGAGATAGACGATAAGGGGCAGTTGGGGTTGTTTTAAACAGGATCAATTGAAATAAAACTACATACTCAAAAAAAACGCCGCCTCAAATACATGACCTATAAATAGTTTTTGTATCGCCTCTTTTTGGCTGATATCAACGTGCTTTCCTTCGGTATCGGCGCAACCCAGCCAGGGTTCTATACATACAAAATCGGCACCTGGTTTGGCCCATATGCCCAGGTAATTAAAATGCGGAAAGTCAACGGTAAGCGTTTGGTCATGTTGCGTACTTTTAATAGTCACCATCCGCGAACGCAGGTTTTTTAATACCAGGGCGTCGTTATTAAACAGATCGTGGGTTAAGAGCAATTTATTTCCATTCATGGGTACGCGCTGTGTTTCGCCGGTAAACAATCCATCGGCTGATAATAAATGTGTTTCTAATTTTTCCGCCAATTCAAACTCCAGGTAATAGTCTTCATATTTTTCGCCTTTATTAAATGGAACATTAAAGGCAGGGTGCCCGCCTACAGAAAAATAAATGGTTTTTTTATCGAGGTTAATAACCTTGTATGTTATGCGCAGGGCATCATCGATCAGGTCGTAATGAATTTGAAAATCGAATTTATACGGGTATTTAGCTAATGTTTTTTCGCTGTAAGGCAAAGAAAACCACGCCGATTGCTCCGAGGATGATAGCAGCAATAACTCGGATGTACGGTTAAAACCGTGTCTCGGCATTCCATAAGTTTTGTCATCAATCAATAGCTCATTATTTATTAAACCCCCAACTACCGGGAACAAATTAGGCGCGTGCCAAGGCCATATCGCTGCATCGGCCTGCCATAAATGTTCGGTTTTAGTAGTCTTATTATAAAATGAAGTCAGCTCACCTCCCTGGGCCCGTATGGCTACTTTAAAAAGGTCGTTCTCTATAATGGTCATTTTATTGATTAGAGATTAGTTTTTGAAAGTTAATAAATATTTTAACCAATCTCTAACCACTAATCACTAACATCATGTTTCTTTTTTTGTTCTAAAATCACAAAAGCGCTGCGGCGGGGTGCCGGCATAACGGCATTGTCTCCCTTAACGTACTTCCATATCACATCATTCAGTATCAGATCGGGTACTTTATCTTCGTCTGCCAGGTTAAATAAGGCCGAGCGTTTACTGCTCTGGTTAACAGCTACATTGCGCTGTTCCAGGTTAACCTGTGCCGGTTTGGCGTTGTACGACGTAAGGTTGGGTTTGCTGGTAAAACAATCAAATAAAGGCATGGCTGCAGCATCGTACTGGCTCATAGGCGGCAGGCCCAATATCAGTTCGATGGTGCGTAACACCCCCGAAGTAGAGTACATGCCATGTATCACCGCATCCCGCTTTACATAAGGGCCTGCAATGTATATGGGCGAACGGTGCGCGTCAATATGGTCGGGGCCGTTTTGGGCATCATCCTCCAGAATAAAAACTACCGATTCCTTCCAGATGGGGCTTTTTGAAAGATGGTCGATAAGCAGGCCCACTCCCTGGTCGTTATCCGCTACCGCAGCAATAGGCGATATAGTTCCTTTTTTTTGCCCGCTGGTATGATCGTTACTTAAACGAATAGTGTTAAACCGGGGTACCGCATTTTTGCGCAGCAGCGAATCAAAATCATGCGCCCATATTTTTTCGCGAAACCTGTCGGTTATGTCCAGGTCAAACGAAGGCGACTGTATACAGGAGTGGCCCGCTAACGATTTGATATTTACAGTACCATATTCGGCAAATTCGCCGTAGGTACGATAACTAACCCCGGCACGTTTGCAATAATCCCATATATAGCCATCGCGCGGGTCGCCTATACGGCGCTCGCCTTCCGAGTCGTAATTGCCCCCCCGGTTGCCATAACTGGTTGGCCATGTTTTTTCAATAAAATCTGTAGCGTAGGCTGCGGTGCTCCAATTATGCCCGTCGGCGCTAACCTCGGCATCTACATAAAAATTATCCAGCAAGGCAAATTCATTTACTATGGCATGTTCGTTCGGGGTAACTTTATTGCCAAAAATACATAGCGAGGTATCGCCATTGCCCTTGGCTACGTCGCCCAACACCTGGTCGTAAGTGCGGTTTTCTTTGATGATATAAAACACATACTTAATAGGTGATTTTTCGCCCCGCTTACGAGGTATGGGGTTGCCTTCTACTCCCGGGGCCAGTATTCGTTTTTGAGGGGTATACGATGTATTTGCATAAACCTGTTTGGTATAATTTTTAAGCTGGGCAGGAGTTGGCGTATTGATAAAGGAAAGCGTGCCTTTAAACAGGCCGCCGATATATTGTTCTTTACTATTGGCTGCCCCTTTTTGATAACCGCTGTTATCCGTTTTTTTTATCGGTTGAGGGCCATGTGGATTTGCCATCGAGGTAAAGCCCTTGCCATTGGCCACCAATATTTTGCTACCCAGCGTTTTTACATTGGTAGGATACCATCCAACAGGTATAAAGCCCTTGCTTTTGCTGTTGCCTGGCTGGCTTACATCAAAAACGGCTAGACAGTTATTGTCGGCATTGGCTATATACAGCGTTTTTTCATCTGCCGATAAAGCCAGCCCGTTGGTGGTCGACCCGGTTAGGCGGGTAGGATAAAGTGCGGTTGAAATAACCTCAACCGTTTTATGCGTAAGGGTATTGATAACCGAAACAGAATTATCATTAGCATTGGCCGCGAAAAGATAATCACCTTTTTTGTTCAGCAATAATTCGTTAGGGTGGCTGCCAACTTTAATGCTGCTTATTGTTTTTGTGGCGGTATGGTATAAAGCAACTTCCTCCCCACCCCATATAGATATATATAATACTTTTTCATCGGGTGATAGAATACAACTATAAGCCTCTGCGGCCAGTTTAATTTTCGATTTTATTTTTTTAGTATTCAAATCGATAATATATAACGAACTATCCTCCTTGGTAACCGTATATAAAAGCGTATTGCTTTTGTTAACGGCTATGCCGGTTGTACAAATTTTGTTTAAGGGCCATGGCAGCCCTAATTTTATGGTATCAGCCTTCCCCATCTTATTGTTTTCTATGCGGAAAGCCATTATCCAGTTGTCATTACCGCCCGAAGCATATAACGTTTTCCCGTCATGACTAAAGGCCAAACCGTACCATGATTTGCCCACTACTTTTTCATCCAGCAGCTTTTCATTTACCGGGTCTATTAACTGTACCGACTGTGTGCTTTGCCCGTTATTGGTAACGGCCAATAATTTCCCCGATGCTGAAAGCTGTATGTTTAAGGGCAGATCGCCCAAGGGCAAATAAGTGCCTGCCGGGCTTAATTTCCATCCGTTAGGTAAAAGCACCTGCCCGGTTCGCGCTATTTTGCCGGGTAATTGCGCCTGTGCCTGCAATGCCAAAACAATAATGGCAGCGAAGCTGAATAATAGTTTTTGTTTCATAGTGATATGCTGAATTGTAAAAATACAGATTGATTTACAGCAATGCTATAGCTTAACAAAAACTTAATGCGGGTTGAATGTTTTTATAAATACTATAATAATTCCGGCTTAATTTTCTCTTTAAACTCTTTGGCAAACTTATTCAGCTTGGGCTGTATCACAAACGCGCAATAGGGTTTCATAGAGTTATCGGCAAAATAGTTTTGGTGATAATCCTCGGCCTTATAAAACTGGCTCGCCTGGGTAACTTCAGTTACAATGGGTTTATTAAAAACCTTTTCATCTGTAAGAGTTTTTATCATGGCTTCGGCCTGCTGTTTCTGCTCATCGGTATGGTAAAATATAACCGAGCGGTATTGGGTGCCCACATCATTGCCCTGCCGGTTAAGGCTGGTGGCATCATGTGTTTTAAAAAATATGAGCAATATTTCATCAAGGCTCACTTCATCCGCGTCATATTCTACTTCAACAACTTCGGCAT
>CAISKH010000163.1 GCA_903885865.1 uncultured Mucilaginibacter sp. | reverse complement strand
GAAAATAGCGGGCAAAAAAATTGGCTATATAGCCGGGGCAGGCGATGTAGTGCCCGAAGCTCTGGCGCAGGTAGGTTACGATGTTCACCAACTTACAGAAAATGATATTATGAACACCGACCTTTCGGTTTATGATGCCATCGTAACCGGCGTTCGCGCTTATAATGTTGATAAGCGTTTGGTTGTTGAGCAACCTAAATTAATGGCTTATGTAAACAATGGGGGCAATTTGGTAGTGCAGTATAATAATAACAATGGTTTAGTTGTAAGCCAGATAGGCCCTTACCCTTTCCGCCCTGTGAACCAGCGGGTTACAGACGAGAACGCGAAAGTTACCTTCCTTGATGCAGCTAACCCGGTGCTAAACTATCCCAACAAAATTAATCAAACTGATTTTGACGGCTGGATACAGGAGCGCGGCTTATATTTTGTGAGCAATATTGACCCTCACTATAAGATCATCCTGCAAATGAACGACCCCGGCGAAGCGCCAAACCCCGGCTCATTAATTGTTGCCGATTACGGCAAGGGCAGGTTTGTTTATACCTCGCTTGATTTTTTCAGGGAACTACCCGCAGGTGTGCCCGGCGCGTACCGGTTGTTTGTGAATTTGTTGAGTAAGCCGAAATAGCGGGGGTCATACTGAGGCTCTCGAAGTATGTGCACGGGCTTTACGCTCATATGTCCAGGCTACGGAAGGTATACCCCCCCTTACTCCAAATCTCCATCGCCCTCGGCAGCACATACTTTAATCTGTCAAAAGCCTTCAAACTATCATGAAACAAAACCATATCCCCGGTGGAAGTATTTTTTATAACATTATCCAGGCATTTTTCAGGTTTAAGGTTGATATCAAAATCGCCGCTTAAAACGTTCCACATTATAATTTGCAGGCCGGGTTTGGCTTCCTTCAATAATTTTACCTGCGATTTTTTTATACGCCCGTAAGGCGGGCGGAACAGGTTGCTGCCAATTAACTCATCAGCCAGCAAAAAATTTTCCAGGTAAGTTTGGTTATTGGTTTTCCAGCCGTCAAGGTGATTATAGGTGTGGTTGCCTATCGCGTGGCCGTCGGCTTTTACCTGTTCATAAGCCTCCGGGTGCTTGCGCACATTATCGCCGATGCAGAAAAAGGTGGCTTTCGCGTTGTACTGTTTTAAAATATTTAATACGAATGGTGTAACAATAGGTATAGGCCCGTCGTCAAAAGTGAGATAAATGCAATGGTCATGGTGGTTAACATCCCATACTAATTGGGGGTACAGCTTTTTAAGCAGCCAGGGAGTTTTAACCGGATACATTGTTAGATACGGGATTTATATAGGAGATATGAGAAAAAATGACTTAATTAGTAATAAAAAATTATCCGGTAAATATCTCAAATTTAATACCTCAAATCTAATAGCTCAAATAAATAATTGCACAGGATAACCTTATGACAGAATTTATATTTAAACGGGTACTTATACCGGCCCTGTTGTTTACAACATTAGTGAGCTTAACAGCAAGGGCGCAGGAAAAAATAACCCTGCAAATGGCAGTTGACCGCGCGCTGGCCAATAATTTAACCATTAAACAGGCACACGTTACTGAATCATTGGGCCTGGCTGATTACGATCAGTCAAAAAACAACCTGCTGCCAAATTTATCAGCGGGCCCGCAGGCGTCTTATAACTTTGGCCGCAGCCCTAACTTAGCTACTTATGCCTATACTACCAAGGCGTTTTTATATGTTACAGGCACGGCTTCGGTGCAAATAACACTTTTTCAGGGCGGTCAACTACGCAACCAAATATTGCAAAACAAGTTATTGCTTGATGTTGATAAAAGCAGCACCGCTAAAATTAAAAATGACCTGATACTAAACGTGGTAACCGACTACCTGCAAATTTTAACAAACCAGGACCTTGTTGCAGCGGCAAAACAACAAATTGAGATAGCTAACCAAACGCTTGATAAGTCGCAGATAAGTTTTAAGGTAGGCAACCAAACACTGGCTGATCTTTCACAGGCCAAGGCGCAGGTTTCAACGGCTAACCTTAATTTAACTACCGCGCAAAATCAGTTGGATCTTTCTATGCTGATATTAAAGCAATACATGGAAATGGACCCCACTGCTAATATTATTGTTGAAAAACCTGATATCAGTAAACTTACCAATGTAAAAACAGTTTATGACCCTAATGAGGTTATAAGAACCGCCTTAACCGTTAACCCCGATGTGCTGCTTGCCGAATTACAACAAAAAACATCGGAGCAGGCAATAAAAGTAGCCAAAGGAACTTATTACCCCACGGTGTCATTGTTTGGGAGCATTGGGTCAAATTATACAAATTCGCAAACCCAGCAGGTAATAGGTACTTCGCAATCGGTAGTGCCGGTTGGTACGGTACAGGGTACTAACCAGGTGGTGGTGGCCCCAATAACACAGCCAATATATGGCCCGTATTCGTTTACCAACCAGTTTGGCAATAACTTTAACCAGGCGGTTGG
>CAISKH010000162.1 GCA_903885865.1 uncultured Mucilaginibacter sp. | reverse complement strand
TATTATTGCTTTTATTTATTGCTCCTAATTGCTATGGCGTTCACCGCCTGCTCGCCAAAGATCGTCAATACCAAACCTCCTGACCCTGTTAAAATTGATGTTATTAAGGCTGAACCACCTAAACCGGTTGTATTTAACCCGCACGCCGCTACCGATAGCATTTATACCTTTAAAACAGATTCGTTACTGGCTATAGTAAAACAGCAGCAGTCCGCTATGCTTTTTGACAGTACCGGGGTGGCAGCCATACCTTCGGAATGGATAGGCTCGGTTAATTTTGGTATCCGCAAAGCAAATTACGTCATCATCCATTTTACCGGGCAGGATTCCATCGCCCAAACAATTAAAACCTTTACCCTGAAAATTACCGAAGTAAGCGCGCATTATGTAATTGGCAAGGACGGCAAAGTATTTCATTTGGTGAACGATTACCTGCGTGCCAACCATGCCGGCGTAGGTAAATGGGGCAGTGTAACCGATATGAACAGCATTTCGCTGGGCATAGAAATTGACAATAATGGCACCGAACCCTATACCGATGCACAAATAAAAAGCCTGCTCTATTTATTGGCACAGCTTAAAAAAACATATAATATACCAACAGCTAATTTCATCGGCCACCAGGATTTCGCGCCAAGACGCAAGCCCGACCCCGGGCCGCTGTTCCCGTGGAAATTATTGGCCGATAACGGTTTTGGCTATTGGAGCGACCCTGTGCTGGAACCTGCCCCCGATAATTTTGATTATAAAACCGCCCTGCGCCTCATAGGTTATGATACCTCCGATATTAACGCCGCTATCATCGCCTTTAAGCGCCACTTTGTGCAGGACGACAGCACCGCGCAGTTAAGTCCGTTGGATTTGAATGTGCTGTATAATGTGTACCAAAAGTATGCCCCCTAACCCCCTGAAGGGGGAACTTTTTGAAGCACGTATTTGTTAATGTGCGCTTATACTCCCCCTTTAGGGGGTTGGGGGGCCTTCCAACTGTCCTTCAAAGTCACTGTCCTGTTAAACACCAGTTTTTCGGGGGTTGAATGCTTATCGAGCGTAAAATAACCTTTGCGGATAAACTGGTAGCCCTTGCCAACTTCGGCATTGTCCAGGTCGGGTTCGATATAGGCGTTGGGGATAATATGCAAGCTGTTTGGGTTCAGGTAATCTTTAAAATCACCTTCCTCGTTTGAGGTGTCTTCAACCTGGAACAGGCGGTCATATAAACGCACCTCAGCAGTTTTGGCATGAGGTACGCTTACCCAATGAATAGTGCCCTTAACATGAATGCCGCTGGTATCGTTTCCTGATTTTGATTCGGGGAGATAGGAGCAATAAATTTCGGTAACATTGCCATTGGCATCCTTTTTAAAATTGTCGCACTTTACAATATAGGCGTTTTTCAACCGCACCATCAGCCCCACTCCCAGGCGGAAAAACTTTTTAGAGGGTTCTTCCATAAAATCCTCACGTTCTATCCACAATTCATTGCTGAAAGGTATATCCCTTCCCCCATCGCCGCCTTCAACCTCGGGGTTGTTTTCGCCGTGCATGGTTTCGGTTTCACCTTCGGGATAGTTGGTAATGATCATTTTTATAGGGTCGAGCACAGCCATGCGGCGCCAGGCAGTTTTATTCAGGTCCTCGCGGATGCAGAATTCCAGTAAACCCACGTCTATCATATTCTCGCGTTTAGCCACACCTATACGCTCACAAAATTCGCGGATAGACGCTGCGGTATAGCCCCTGCGGCGCAATCCGCTGATTGTTGACATACGCGGGTCGTCCCAGCCTTCCACATGGTTTTCATTCACTAATTGCATCAGCTTGCGCTTGCTCATAACGGTATAGGTCATGTTCAAACGGGCAAACTCGTATTGTTTGCTCGGGAATATTTCCAGCTGCTCAATAAACCAGTTATACAGGTCGCGGTGCGGAACAAATTCCAGCGTACATAAAGAGTGGGTGATCTGCTCAATAGCATCCGATTGCCCGTGGGCAAAATCATACATGGGGTAAATACACCATTTATCGCCTGTACGGTGATGGTGAGCGTGTTTAATACGGTACATGATCGGGTCGCGCAGGTGCATATTTGGCGAAGCCAGGTCAACCTTTGCGCGAAGTACTTTCGCCCCGTCCGGATATTTACCGGCCTTCATTTCGTCAAACAATTGCAAATTCCCCTCAACGCTGCGGCTGCGGTATTGGTTTGGCTTGCCGGCTTCTGTTGGCGTGCCTTTTTGTTCGGCTATTTCTTCGGCGGTGCTATCATCCACATAAGCCAGGCCCTTACGAATAAGCGCGACAGCAAACTCATACAGCTGGTCGAAATAATCAGAAGCATACAGTTCATTGGCCCATTCAAAGCCCAGCCATTTCACATCTTCTTTTATACTTTCAACGTATTCGGTATCTTCGGTAACGGGGTTGGTATCATCAAAACGCAGATTGGTTTTGCCGTTGTATTTTTTTGCAAGTCCGAAATTTAAGCAGATGGATTTGGCGTGGCCGATATGCAGGTAACCATTAGGCTCGGGCGGGAAACGGGTTAATATCCTGCCGCCATTTTTGCCGGCGCTTATATCTTCTTCAACTATCTCTTCAATAAAATTTAATGATCTCTCTTCGCTCATGGG
>CAISKH010000161.1 GCA_903885865.1 uncultured Mucilaginibacter sp. | reverse complement strand
TTACGCATCGGGCACACCATCGCCTGCTGCCGCGAAGATATTAGCCGAAAAGGGCATTGAACCGAAAGCCGTAAGTGGCAGCGGGGTTAACGGGCGCATAACCAAGGAAGATGCTTTATCAATTGATAAAGTTTCTGAAAATCCGCAAACTGAAAAAGCAGTGGCCGCTGCGCCGGCTGCATCACCTGCACCAGCAATAGCCGCTGTAAAAACGGGCGAAAGAAGCGAACGTCGCGAAAAAATGTCACCATTACGTAAAACGGTTGCCCGGCGTTTGGTTGCTGTAAAAAACGAAACGGCCATGCTCACCACTTTTAACGAGGTGGATATGGCGCCTATAATGGAACTGCGCAGTAAGTACAAAGATAAATTTAAAGAAAAATATGGTGTTGGTTTGGGCTTTATGTCCTTCTTTACCAAGGCTGTTTGCGAGGCATTGAAAGATTGGCCTTCAGTAGGCGCCCGCATTGAGGGAGAAGAAGTGGTATACAGTAACTTCACAGATATATCTATCGCCGTATCAGCCCCAAAGGGACTGGTAGTGCCGGTTATACGCAACGCAGATGGCATGAGCCTGGCCGATATTGAAAAAGCGGTAGCTGTACTGGCAGGCAAAGCGCGCGATAATAAATTATCCATTGAAGAAATGACCGGCGGAACTTTCACCATTACTAACGGCGGTGTTTTTGGTTCAATGCTGTCAACGCCTATCATCAACTCGCCGCAGTCGGCTATTTTGGGTATGCACAATATTATTGAACGCCCTGTTGCTGTAAACGGACAAGTTGTTATCCGCCCGATGATGTATGTGGCGCTATCTTACGATCACCGCATTGTTGATGGCCGTGAGTCAGTAAGCTTTTTGGTGAGGGTTAAACAGTTGCTGGAAGACCCTGCGAGGTTGTTATTGGGTGTCTGAACTGTTGATTAAGCGTGATTATTGGATTACGTTGATTCCTATTTTTTGAAGATGTAAATCCGGTTTGTGCCGGATTTTTTTTATCTGTTCAATTCTTCCCTGCTCAAAATAAACGCCAGCAGGTCGTGTATAGGTTGTTTAATTATCTTACCTACTTGTATATCCTGGGGTATGCAAAGGGCTTTTAACTCATCGGCAAAAACAAATGCTATGGAGCCTACAAAATGGCATTTATATTTATGATACTGCGGGTACGATTTAATATTGGTTTCAATAAATTCCTGCAAACCCCTGTTTATCAAATCCTGGCCGTATTTATTTTTACGGATAACATTTAAAAACCGCGCGAATGAAGCAAGGTAAGAGTTTGCGCCGGGCTTTTGGTAAACATTATGAACAACTTCCTCCTTGGTTAGCTGATAGGTATTGTTAAACAAGGTGCTTACATCATCAGGCATCAGGCCATATAAAAAATCGGTTATCATGGCTTTGCCAAACCAGGTACCCGAACCCTCATCCCCCAAAATAAAACCTAAACCATGTTGCCCGGAATGAATATCTACCCCATCAAAATAGGATATATTTGATCCGGTGCCCAAAACACAGCATAAGCCCTTTTCGTGCCCGCAGGTAGCATAGGCCGATCCTAAAAGGTCGCTATCAACGCTAATATAAGCTTTGGTAAATAACTGGCTCAGAGCGTTTGAGACGATCTCATGCCTGTCGGGGCTTGAGCAGCCGGCGCCAAAAAAATAGATTTCTGTAACCTCCGCATTATACGCGATCATATCGGGCGACTGATCCTGCAATATTTTTACGATCTCTTTTTCCGTTAAAAAATAGGGGTTCAACCCTGAGGTCCTGAATTCCCTGGCTGCCTGCCCGGGTTGCTTAAGCAGCCAATCTGTTTTTGATGATCCGCTATCAGCAATTAAGATCATGGGGCCAGTTCTTCGAGTATTTTTTTGGTTAGTGGTTTATGAATAAACTGGGTAACATGTTTATTATCAAAAGATTGTTTTATATCTGTCGGGTCAAGTGATGACGATAGCATAAATATTTTGATCGCGTCCTTCTCAATATTAAGTTTTTCAAATGCCTGCAAAAACTCGAAGCCATTCATTATAGGCATACGCAGGTCCAGGAAAATAACGTCAGGTTTTACGAGACCGTCACGCAAAGAATTTATAGCCTCTGAAGAAGAGGGCATTACTATTATATTTTGGGCGAAATTGCTGCTCTCCAATAGTTTGCGTGTGACAAAATTATCAATATAATTGTCATCAATTAGCAGGCAAGTATTGTAAGATCCAGTCATTATACCCCAAAAATAACTTTTTATTTCATTATTGAATATTTATGTTGTTAGTTATTTGCTTTAAAGTTATTTCAGCAGCCTTCGCCTGGTATTGAGCGGCAAAAAATTTCACCTGAGCATCAATGTAATTTTCCTCAGCCTGACGTATTTCTAAAGGCGTAATATTTCCTAATCTATATTTTTCTAATGAAATATCCAAATTATGTTTTGCCACGGCTATATTGTCCTGGCCTATCTTTGTCAGGTCAAGGCCCGATAAATAGCTTATAAACAATGAATTAATTTGCGCCTCAATTCCTAATCGTACCTGTTTGGCCATAATTTCAGAATTGTCTATCTGTATTTTTGCATTTGTTTCCCGGCGCGATTGATTAAAGCCATTAAAAATATTTATGCTGGCTGTTAAGCCGTAATTCAACCCATGTGCATCCTGGCTGAGCAAAGCCCCGCTTGGCGAAGCACTATTACTAAAGTTATAGGCGGTGTTAACCCCAACCTGCGGGTACCGTGTTGCTTTAACCTGCCTTAAGTTAATTTCGGCCAGTTGCTTGCTTATCTGGGCTGATAGTATCCTTGGGTTTTGAGTGTCTGCGCCATTAATAATATCTGCCAGAATTAATTTATTATCAACTATGATCGTATCGGCTACCGAAAAATCAGTTTGCAAATCGCGTACCAGCAACTGGTTCAATTGAATTTTAGTTGATTTAAATTGCTGTAATTGAGTTAAGTAATTCGCGGTATCGGTGTTTACATTTACCTGGGCATTTAATACATCCAATCTTGATGCTGTACCTACTCCAAATTTATCACTGGCATAACGCAGTTGTG
>CAISKH010000160.1 GCA_903885865.1 uncultured Mucilaginibacter sp. | reverse complement strand
GGGCGTTTTACGCAGACTTTTATTTTCGAGATAAGCCTCGAATATCTTTTTTACCATTGCTATGGCTTCCTGGTGGGGCATAGTGTGTTATTAATGTTCAAAGTTATTATTTTAAATTGAGTAGTGAGTGATGAGTAGTGAGTAGTGAATTTTTTAAGCAGGTTACACTCACTACTCCCCATTCACCACCTGCCGACAGGCAGGCATGGCTCACTACATTGCTTTTTCAACCTCCGCGTCAAAACGGGTAACCCCGGTAACACCTTTTACGGTTTTTAGCCGCTTTATCAGGTCATCCAGGTGTTGGGTATCGTTTACATACACCATTATCGTACCTTCAAAAATACCATTATCGCTATCAACCGTAATGGAGCGCATATTTACTTTAAAATCGGTTGAAATTACGGTAGTTAACTTGTTAATCAATCCCACATCGTCAATTCCGGTAATACGTAAGCCTGTTAAAAATGCCAGTTCCTGCTGGTTGGTCCACCGCGCTTTTACAATGCGGTAGCCATAATTAGCCATTAACTTTGCCGCGTTGGGGCAATTGGTGCGGTGTATCTTTATGCCGTCGCTAACCGTAACAAAGCCAAATACATCATCGCCAGGTATCGGGTTGCAGCAATTGGCCAGTTTATAGTCAATTTTTTGCATATCCTCGCCAATAAGCAGCATATCGGTGTCTTTGGCTTTGATGTTTCGCAACAGGCCCTGTAACTGCTCATTCTCAATTCTATCCTGGGGCTTATTTTCAACTACTTTTTCCGAAAGCTGGTAATCTTTCAGGTCCTTCATATCAATAATGCCTTTTGCTACATTAAAGAAAAGGTCCTGCGTAGAAGGCAGTTTAAAATAATAACTCAGTTTATGTATGTTTTCAGAGTTATAGGTAATTTTTAATGATTTCAGCTTGCGTTCCAGTATTTCTTTCCCATCTTCCGCTATTCTTCGTTTCTCTTCTTTTAATGCCGATTTTATTTTGGCTTTGGCTTTGGCGGTCACTACAAAGCCCAGCCAATCTTCCTTAGGCGTTTGTTTACTTGAGGTAATAACTTCTACCTGGTCGCCATTTTGCAGCTTATAACTTAGCGGCACCAGCTTATGGTTAACCTTGGCGCCAATGCAACTTGCGCCAACATCGGTATGTATCTCAAAAGCAAAATCGAGCGCGGTGGCGTTTAACGGCAACTGGATGAGCGCACCTTTAGGCGTGAAAATAAATATCTCGTCAGAGAACAGGTTCATTTTAAAATCATCCAAAAACTCCAGCGCGTTCGAGTCGGGATTTTTTAGCATATCCCTCACCTTTTGCACCCATTGGTCAAGGCCGCTATCGGTTGATGATTCTTTGTATTTCCAATGTGCCGCGAAACCTTTTTCTGCAATTTCGTTCATGCGTTTGGTACGTATCTGTACTTCTACCCATTGCCCGCGCGGACCCATTACCGTGGTATGTAACGATTCGTATCCGTTAGCTTTGGGCGATGATATCCAATCGCGCAGTCTGTCGGGATTTGGGCGATAAAGGTCGGTAACTATTGAATAGGCCTTCCAGCAATCGGCTTTTTCGCTTTCGGGCGTGCTATCCAGTATAACCCGGATGGCAAAAAGATCGTAAACCTCCTCGAAGGGGATGGTCTTTTTCTTCATTTTATTCCAGATGGAGTGAATAGACTTCGGCCTTCCAAAAATATCAGCCTCTAACCCCTGGCTCTGTAGTACTTTTTTTACCGGTTCAATAAAATCCCTTATAAATTTTTCGCGCTCGGCTTTTTTCTCGTTTAACTTGTTTTTAATAAACTGGTAGGTTTCTCTTTCCATGTATTTCATAGAAAGGTCTTCCAGTTCCGATTTTATGGCATATAACCCTAACCGATGCGCTAAAGGCGCATATAAATAAACAGTTTCCGATGAAAGTTTAAGCTGCTTGTCGCGCGGCATAAACTCCATTGTACGCATATTGTGTAAGCGGTCGGCCAGTTTTATCAATATTACCCTTACATCATCAGCGAGGGTAAGGAGCATTTTGCGGAAGTTTTCGGCTTGTAATGAGCTATTGGTATCAAATACGCCCGATATTTTAGTAAGGCCGTCAATTATTTTGGCTACTTTTTTACCAAATTCCTGTTCAATATCATCCAGGGTTACGCCGGTATCTTCAACCACATCATGCAATAAGGCGCACACTATTGATGTTGTGCCCAGGCCAATTTCTTCGGCCGCAATTTGTGCAACAGCAATAGGATGATAAATGTAGGGTTCGCCCGATTTACGGCGCATATCTTTATGGCTTTCCAAAGCCATATCAAATGCTTTGCGTATCATGCGCTTATCGCCTTTTTGCAGGGTTGATTTACTTGCACGCAGCAAAGCCCGGTATCTTTTTAAGATCTCCGTCTTTTCTACTTCCAGGTCAATCAGTAATTCTTTCATAGTCAGGCGTTATCGGTATAATATCATAAACTTGCAATAAACTTTTAAATTGCAGGTTATTATAAAATACCAAAAAAAAATGCATTAATTTTGCAGTAAGTAAAATTATGAAATTAATTGGGCTTTTATTAGTGTTTTGTTGCTTAATGGGCACATTAAAGGCTCAAACAGCTACGCCTGCATTCCCAAAAACAGGCAAAAATGATACCATTCGAACCAATGTCACCATTTTGGATGGCGAAATGATACCCTGGATAGTTACCAAAGATATAATCGTATTTGATACCCGCATATTTAAAAGCGAAGCCGACAGGAAAGCTTTTAATATGTTAAGGTATAATGTGCGTAAAGTTATACCCTACGCGCATTTCGCTGGCAGCAGGTACCGGCAATTACAGCGCGACCTTGCCTTAACAGGCGACACTAAGAAGCAAAAGGAGCTGGTAAAAGCCTGCGAAACCCAGATCAAAGATATGTTTAAGAGAGAGATAGAGAACCTGACAATTAGTCAGGGCGAGATATTGATTAAACTAATAGACCGGGAAACAGACAACACTACTTACGACGTTGTGAAACAATTGAAGGGCGGTTTTAATGCTTTTTTATTGCAATCGGCGGCACGGATATTCGGCCATAACTTAAAAGAAACCTACGAGCGTGACGAACAACATGATATTGAGCAGATACTCCAGGAGGCGGGCTATGATTCTTACAAGAATTAAGAATGAGTAGTAATACCATCTACCAGTTTAGCGCTCAAACAATATCAGGGCAGGAAATAAGCTTATCTAACTATCAAAACAAAGTGCTTCTTATTGTGAATACTGCTTCTGAATGTAGTTTTACCCCCCAGATAAAAGACCTCGTGACTTTAAAAAATGATTTTTCAGAAAAAGATTTTGAAATACTGAGTTTCCCTTCCAATGATTTTGGCGGACAAGAACCATTGGAAAGCGAAGCGATAGTAGCTTTTTTTGAAAAGTATGGCACTAACTTTCCCATATTCGAAAAAATGAGGGTACGGGGGCCATACGCTCACCCTTTGTATAAATTTTTTGCAGATAAAAAAGAGAATGGCGTGTTAAGCTCTGTTCCGAGATGGAACTTTCATAAATTTTTGATCAGCCGGGCGGGTATGGTAACCGATTTTTTTTACCCTTTTACAAGCCCTACCTCTTCAAAGATCAGGAAAAAAATAGGCCGTTTACTGGCAGCCGACCATTAATTATTACCGTTTAAACTATGCTTAAATTAGATATATTAGTTTTATCTGTTCATCCTGACGATGCCGAATTGGGTTGCGCAGGTACTATACTAAAACACATAGCCTTAGGGAAAAAAGTAGGTATTGTTGACCTTACAATGGGTGAATTGGGTACCCGTGGTTCTGCCGAAATACGCGCCAGGGAAGCCGCTGCTGCTGCCGAAATACTCGGCCTTTCCGCAAGAGAAAATTTAGCTATGCCCGATGGTTTTTTTGAAAACACCAAAGAATACCAGCTAAAAGTTATTGAGGCTATACGCAAATACCGGCCTGAAATTATTATTACCAATGCTTATCACGACAGACACCCCGACCATGGCCGGGCGAGTGAGCTGGTTTATACTTCGGCGTTTTTATCGGGCCTGCGAAAAATAGAAACTTATGCCGGTGATAAATCGCAGGAACCCTGGCGCGCGGGAATGCTGCTTCATTTTATACAGGACGAATATATTAAGCCTGATATACTGGTAGATGTTACCGACTATTGGGATAAAAAAATTGAAAGCGTACGTGCCTATAGTTCCCAATTCTTTAATCCTGATTGGGAAAATGAACCCCAAACCTATATCTCATCGCCGCAGTTTATTGAAGTAATTGAAGCCCGTGCGCGCGAGTTCGGGAAAAATATACGGGTAAAGGACTCCTGCTCCGCAAATATTCACCGGCACCATCATCC
>CAISKH010000159.1 GCA_903885865.1 uncultured Mucilaginibacter sp. | reverse complement strand
GCAGTAGCTAGAGGTACTTCTATCTCTTCAGAACGCCAGGAAGCATAGGCCAACGCCTCAATAATATCTTCATGTTGCAGGTAAGGATACATTTTTAGAATATCTTCTGTAGTAAGGCCCGAAGCTAACAAGCCAATAACTGTACCAACCGTCATTCTTAAACCTTTAATGCAGGGTTTACCACCCATTATATCAGGGTTAAGTGTAATCCGTTCTAAATTTTTCATAATATCATTTCTTCTGCTATCAAAAATACGTATTTATTCCGTCCCCGCAGGGTCTTCTAACGGAGACCCTGCGGAGTAGAAATCAGCCGATTTACATTTACTTGATTATCAATACATAACCCCAAAATCACAGCTAAAATTACTGACGAATAAGGTGATTCGCAACTAACTCAAAAAAGTGATTCACCCCATTTGGTCAAAAAGTCAATAAAATATATAAAATACTTATTTACAGTATATTAACTACTTTTTCTTAAAGTATTTGTACTGATTCAGGGTGATTCATTCTGTTTTTGCAAAGCATTGTATTACAGTAGTTTAAAGGCAAAAAGTGATTCATGTGATTCAAAGTGATTCACTATTTTGTGAATCACTTCATCGCCCTTTTTAAGGTAAAAACTTAGCTTACTCCACCCCTTTTACCTTCATCTGCAAAGTATAAATAGCCGCGGAAGCAGTTATAAACAAAATATCCTTGTTTTTGCCGCCGAAGCACAAATTGGCTGTCCACTCCTCATTAATTTTAATATGTCCTATTTTTTTTCCCTGCGGGTTGAAAATGGTTACGCCATTGCCGGTTATGTATAAATCGCCCCGCTCGTCCAGCGTCATCCCGTCTGAGCCCATGGCAACAAATAATGTTTTATCTGATAGTGAGCCATCTTTATTGATGGTGTATTTATAGGTTTTACCAGCGGCCAGATCGGCAACATATAAATACTTGCCATCCGGCGTACCTACTATGCCGTTGGGTTGTTTCAGGTCGCTGGCAACAGGCACCGGTATGTGGCTATTTTTTGGCAGATAGTATACCTTTTGCCCGTCAAGATCGCTGGTTTTACGCGTCCAGTAATCGCGCTGATAATAGGGGTCGGTAATATACAAGCCGCCGTTGGGGGCCACCCATACATCATTGGGGCCGTTAAGTAAATGCCCATGGTAATCTTTTAATAATACGGTAATTTTCTTCTTGGGGCTGATGGACCATAGTTGGTTATACTCATCGGCACAGGTTATGAGGTTTCCTTGAGCATCAAAATACATCCCGTTGGACCGGCCTGCATTATCCAGGAATACCGACAGCTTGCCATCTGTATCATATTCCCATATTTTATTATTGGGCTGATCAGTAAAAAATACGTTC
Source organism: uncultured Mucilaginibacter sp. (assembly GCA_903885865.1). Classification (GTDB taxonomy): domain Bacteria; phylum Bacteroidota; class Bacteroidia; order Sphingobacteriales; family Sphingobacteriaceae; genus Mucilaginibacter. The sequence goes on along the minus strand of CAISKH010000159.1, from coordinate 346 downwards.
CCTTTCTTATCCACCGAAGCACCCTCGGTGAAGGAGAATTGTTTGAATATTAAATGAAGTTTGGCACCAGGAGCAAATAACCCTCCGGTTGAATCCGCCTGTATGGTCTTTAACGAAGTTTGTGTTTGATACTTCCGCATTGCCGTGCACATATAAAACACTAAACACACTGTCGCGATCTTAATAATAGTTTTCATAAAGTGATGTAATTGGCCTCAATATTCGTGAATAAAAGGCTTAACAGCAAATAAAGCTATTTCAAAGACGCAGCAATGGCCTTAGCCGAATCCAGGTGCATTTTTAGCTTTGGCAATATTTTTTTAGCGAAGTCTTGTATTGCTGCATT
>CAISKH010000158.1 GCA_903885865.1 uncultured Mucilaginibacter sp. | reverse complement strand
GCTGATGAACCTGCTTCTGTGTTATTTCACTTCAGGCGCGATGAGCAGGAGATACGCTACTTTCCCACCATTAAATACAAAGGGATGCGTATTGAATTTATGTTTAAAAATGCCGAGATCATTTGCAACCAGCCTGCATGGATGCTGATGGATGATACCCTTTATTATTTTGATAAAGAGATAGAGGGCAAAAAGCTGTTGCCGTTTTTGAACAAACGCTATATAGCCGTTCCGCGCTCGTCCGAACAATCCTATTTTGAAAAATTTGTGGCCCCGCTTATCGAGAAGCATAATGTATATGCCGAGGGCTTTACCATTGACACCGAAAAACATGAGGCCGTGCCTGTATTAAAACCCATATATGTAGAGGGTGGCACCTCCCAGTTACAGCTCTATTTCAAATATTCGGGCTATATTTTTCCTTATGGCGACGGCCGGCATGTTTCCGTTCGCATGGAGCGTACCGGCGATAATTATACATTTCACCGCATAAGGCGTTCAGTGGCCTGGGAAAAAAACAAGCTCCATCAACTGGAAGCATTGGGCCTGAAAACGGTATCATCGCTTTTTCAAAACCTGGAAGTGGCCACTGATAATGAAGATACCGACCAAGCCTTCTCCGTATTCGAGTGGCTTAACCAGCACCATAATGAATTGAAGGAAATAGGTTTTGAAATTGAACAGCCTGATGGGCAAAAACGCTATGTATTTGGTGCGAGTAAAATTGATCTGGAAGTTAAAGAGGATAACGACTGGTTTGATATCAATGCCATAGTTTATTTCGGGCCATACCGCATACCATTTATTCAGCTAAAAAATCATATTCTTAACCATAAAAAAGAGTTTACACTGCCATCGGGCGAAATAGCTGTAATTCCTGAAAAGTGGTTTTCAGAATATGGCAATCTGCTGCATTTCAGCGAAGGCGGCAACCAGCTTAAACTGCGCAGGCACCATATAGGCCTGGTTAATGACCTGGCTACAGGTGAAATGGCCGAAGTTTCCATGAGCCGCAAGCTGCAAAAACTAACCGATTTTGAACAACTGGAAGAAATACCCATGCCGCAGAGCTTTAAGGGCCATTTAAGGCATTATCAGCAGGCGGGGTATAACTGGTTCCACTTTCTTAAAAGCTTTCATTTTGGGGGCTGTTTGGCCGATGACATGGGGCTTGGCAAAACCATACAAACACTCGCCCTGTTACAAAAACATAAAGAGGATGCAGAGGTCAATGGCGGCAAAAGTACATCGTTGGTAATTATGCCTACGTCGCTCATTTACAACTGGCTCAATGAGGCAAAAAAGTTTACGCCAAAACTGCGGCTAATGGTACATACCGGCACATTCCGCTATAAATCGCCGGAAGTTTTTGCCAACTATGACGTGGTAATTACTACCTATGGCATTACAAGGATAGATATCGACCTGCTGCAATCGTACTTTTTTGATTATGTTATTTTGGATGAAAGCCAGAATATTAAAAACCCTTCGTCAAAATCTTATCACTCGGTTAAGCTGTTAAAATCGCGTTTTAAATTGATTTTGAGCGGTACGCCGGTTGAAAACTCGG
>CAISKH010000157.1 GCA_903885865.1 uncultured Mucilaginibacter sp. | reverse complement strand
TGGCGGAATTGGTAGACGCGCTGGTCTCAAACACCTGTGGGAAACCGTGCCGGTTCGACTCCGGCGCTGGGTACAATTAACCGCTTTAGATTAATTCTAAGGCGGTTTTTTGTTTTTTACATACGGTATAACATACACTATTTAATGTAAAATTCAGCTTTGGGTACATCGGAAACTTCGTTATGTTATTCCCATAGGCTATTTAAGGTTACGATCAACAAAACGTTTTCGCGGGTGATGTAAGCAAAGGCCTACGGGTGGGTTGTGCGGCTTGCATCGCCTGCGGAAGCGCTCCAACGGGGGTTTGGGGGCTTTGGAAAGATAGCCCCCAATAAAACAACACGGCCTCAATGTGTGGTGGCCTTTTTCGCGAGCCGCCTGCGAGTGTGAAGCAACCCGGCCAGGAAAAAGGCAAAGCCTGACTGGCCGCCAGCCCCAGGTGCCGGGTTATGTGTCGGCGGGGCGGTTGCTGAACACGCAGGCGAGCCAAACAAAAGGCAGCGGCTGGACTGGCCGTTACCTGCTTCTATCGGCAGGTTACGGACTGGACAGAAGTAGCTGCCATGAGGAAGATTGAGGAACGCAAAAAACATGACAGGCTTTCCCGCCTTCTATCAGGCGGGCGGAAGCGCTTTTTATAGCCTTAAAAAAAACAATTAACTTATAAAAATGTGCTGAACGGCCTGGCGTGTATTTTGCTGACGAGTGATGACGAATACCTTATTTCCTGCGAGCGGGGGCCTTGTGCGGTGGGCCGTATGGCTCATATCACTTTATTATAGTGAAAGGTGAATGCAACTATTTTCTACAATACCCGCAGGTTTCTACAATACCCGCAGGCTGTACGGTGATATTTCTTTATAGCATCCTGCAATGACACTTTAACCAGGTTCGTACTGCATTTCTTTAGTCCCTTACAGTACTGGGTTCGATGGTAAGAATGAGACAGTCGCCCCATACAGAGATATACACTGTCCGGCTTTACGGCGCCATAAGACTGCAAAGCTATCAGCCCGGCAATCAAAGTTAACTTAAACTTACTCATAAGATATTTTTAGTTCCTGTTAGTATTTACATTATAACACAAAAAGCCTCCGTGTTCTTTACCGTCAATTATCTCGATCATGCTAACTTCTACCAGGCTCTTTTGATGGTAAAAAAAATTAAGTTTAACTCGATGATTTATTAGGTTTTTATATTGCCCTTGATTTTTGAAATGCCCTTGAGCTTTATACAAACTTATTTTGTTATTACTATTTGTTTTATCGAATACCACCTTATCTATCACTATTACCATAACTGGCGAGTTATTTTCTAAGTTTTTGAGAGAGTAAAATGTGTAACTATCATCTTTTGATCTTGCTATTATATGCTGATAGGAAGCCGCCCTATCAGGTAAGTCAACTGTGGTATCAATTTTTACCGCTGATACATCTGGAAAGATGGTAATTGAATCAGTTTTACACTGGGCCATAGGTAAATGTTGGGCGAACCCGGGTCTGCTCACAGTAATATTTGGTGTTGCCGCGATGGTATCAACTTTTATATCGCTATTTGTAGCAGTATTATTATTGGTAGTGTTTTTATCAGCAATAATGACCACAATGATTGTTATCACTAATAAAATTAGTAAAGCCCACCACACCTGATATCCATCCGGATTTTGCTCTTGTGGCGTAGCATCAATAGGTGTATTTATTACTGTCCGGGGAACAACTTGGGTATGTTTTAAGTATTTGTGAGGTGTTTCATTGTCAAGAATTCCGATGCCTTCAGCTATTCTATAAAATACCCCTTCAATATTCTTGCCGTTAATAACCAAAGTGTCAAAGCCTAATAATTTTAATTGCCGGATCATCGGAGGAAAGCCTAAGATAACAAAGGCTAAATCCTGCAACTCTACCTTACGAAGGCTGGCATCGTTCTGAACTTCGAACAATAAGCCACTTCTGAAGGTGCTCGCGCTCATTTCATGCTTAAACTGCTCCATACCTTTGCATGTGGACACCTTCACCAGCCTTTCAACAAGTTCGGTGATATACATTTCCTTAAAAATGGAATTTAAAGCATTAATTAATTGTTGTCTCTCTACAGAGGCATCGAGTACAGTATTTACTGCACCTTTAATAAAATCATTGGCTCTTTCGGTAAGTTTCATAATTATCGGTATTTGCTTAAAATCTATAGAAGTGCTTTTTTAGTGGTACGCTTTTTTATATAAACCCAAACAATTATTGCGATTATTAGAATGGGTGCGCCAATTCCTATAATTTTATATAACTCTTGTTCCTTTTGCTCGTCGATTTGTGCTTGGATTTGGGCATCAGTCATTTGCAGATCAACACCGTTAGGAAAATATTTATCCAGGTCTGCTTTGTCGATGTTTATAC
>CAISKH010000156.1 GCA_903885865.1 uncultured Mucilaginibacter sp. | reverse complement strand
TGATTTTGCTGCCGAAGAAAAAAACAAAACAAGTTTTTGGGCCGATGGGGGCGAACTGCAGTACTACTATATCCACGGCCCGCACATGATGGATGTGGTGAAAAATTATCATATTTTAACAGGTACGCACCCCATGCCGCCGCTTTGGGCCCTGGGCTATCATCAATGCCGATGGAGCTATTATCCCGAGGCAAAAGTAAGGGCCATAGCAAGAACCTTCCGCAAGGAACAGATCCCCTGCGATGGCATATACCTCGATATTGATTATATGGATGGTTACCGTTGCTTTACCTGGAACAAAAAATATTTCCCCGACCCCAAAAAGATGATCAAAGAGCTGGCGGATGACGGGTTTAAAATAGTGGTAATTATTGACCCGGGAATACGGGTGGATGATAATTACTGGGTATTTAAAGAAGGAAAAGAGAACAGGCATTTTTGCCGCCGAAGCGACGATTACTTTATGGAGGGCCACGTATGGCCGGGCCGCTGCCAGTTCCCCGATTTTACCAACCCCGATGTACGCGAATGGTGGGGAGGTTTATTTCAAGGGCTTGTTGATGTGGGCGTTGCCGGCGTATGGAACGATATGAACGAGCCTGCTGTGTTTGGCACCAGTACTTTCCCCGATGATGTGCGCCATCAATACGATGGCTACAGGGGGTCGCACCGTAAGGCCCATAATGTTTATGGTATGCAAATGGTGCGCGCCACTTACGAAGGCTTGCGTACCATTATGAAAAATAAGCGGCCTTTTACTATTACCAGGGCAGGCTATTCGGGCGTACAGCGCTACTCATCGGTATGGACGGGTGATAATGTGGCTACCTGGGAGCATTTAAAACTGGGTAATGTGCAGTTACAGCGCTTATCAGTGTCGGGCATACCGTTTTGCGGTACCGATATTGGCGGTTTTAGCGGTGAGCCTGACGGCGAACTGTTTACCCGCTGGATACAAATGGGTACATTTTCGCCCTTTATGCGCGCGCACTCGGCCGGCGATACCAAGGAGCGCGAACCCTGGAGCTTTGGCGAACCTTATACCTCCATCAACCGTAAATTTATTGAATTGCGTTACCGGTTGATACCGTACCTGTATTCTACCTTCTGGGAACATCACCGTTATGGCTTCCCGATATTGCGGCCGATAGTGATGCAGGAGCAGGAAGTGCCCGGCAATCATTTCCGCCAGGACGAATTTACTTACGGCGATAAAATACTGATATGCCCCGTATTGGAACCCGGCCAAAAAAGCCGCATCGTTTACCTGCCCAAGGGCAAATGGTATAACTTCTGGACGCAGGAACTGGTTGATGGCGGTAAGGAAATACAGGTGCTAACACCATTAGATACCATTCCGTTGTTTGTAAAAGCAGGTTCCGTTATCCCTGAATACCCAATTATGCAATACGTGGGCGAAAAAGAGATAGAAGAAGTTAAGCTGAATGTTTATTTCAGCGACTATGAGGCAAACTCTTTCTTTTTTGAAGATTACGGCGAAACATTCGCTTATGAACAGGATATTTACTCGGAGAAAAAATTCGCGGTAAACGGGAGCAAAACCAGCTTCACCATTAAACAAAGCATGGAAGGTTTATATACGCCCAGATATGAAATATATAACTTTAATGTAACAGGCCTGCCATTCAAACCATCAAAAATTATTGCTGATGGCAAAACCATTACCGGCTTTAAGGTAAACAAGGATAAAGTGCTTGAGTTTAAATCAAGTAAAAACTTTAAGAAGATAGAGTTGACGAAGTAAGGCTAATATTTTTCGCACGTTACTACGCAGAAGACTTACGAAGTTT
>CAISKH010000155.1 GCA_903885865.1 uncultured Mucilaginibacter sp. | reverse complement strand
TATTTAAGTATGAGCAAAATACCCGGCTTGTTAATAGTAATGTTCTTTGGCGTCCACTACCCCGACCTTTGCTAAACATGCCGACTGTGTTATTGAAATGATAGACGGCAGAATTATATAAGCGTGCTGTTTAGTTTATTTTCAGAAGCATTCAATTCTTCAAATACGGTTTGCAAAAAATTTGATGTTTGCCCGGGCAATTCATCAAAAAGTTGTTTGTAATAATCAATTCCGTTTTGTAGCTGTGCTTTAAAGTTGTTTAAATGTTTTCTCTTTTTATCATTCAGGTCTTTTATATGCGCATGGATATCAGTTTGCAAATAATCAATATAAAGATCTAACTCTTTAATAAACAGGTGCGGCCTTTTAATTTTATCCAGCAGATCGAGTTTGCCGTAAATATGTTTAACCATTTCCTCCAAAGAATATATTCCGTTAAAGTAAGCCAGGTTAGGGCCCGGGCATATGGCCACCGCCTTGTTTTCTTTTGGCTTGCTGATACCATATTTAATATAAACTGATGAACATAAGCCTTCACATAAGCATAATTTTTCGGTTATCTCATCAAACTTATCCTGATACTCATTTGTCGGCAATGCCGATGTCTCCAGTTGCTTTATTTTTAAATTTTGATATTCCCTCGAGGCTGTACAAATAGGCAGCTCGGTAAATTCGGTATTTGTGATCAAATATTTTTTGGTACACGGACTACCCGGCCTGCCCTTCTCTAATCTTTCTATTCTTTGAGTCTCGGCACTGCTTGGTTTAAAATTGTTAAATAATATGCCTAACGGCGACGCGCCGCTCAGGTAAAAATCGGTTTCATCCGCATCGGTTAATTGTGCGAGGGTTTTTTCATCAACGTTAGTTACTTCGGGCACCAACAAAAACGGGCTTCCCCAGCCGGTACCGTCCAGCTCGTAATATTCAATCAGGAAGCTATTTTCCATAGCTGTCCCAATTCCGCCTTGTACACTTACACGTTGTTTAGGAACAACCCGGCATTCTACTCCCTTTTGCAATAAAGCGGGCTGGTAAAGCTGATAAAGTTCTTCAACCATGGCTTCGCGCTTTTGTTTAAATTCTTCCAGTATAGGGCCTAAAAGGTAGCCTTCGGTCGCGAAGGCGTGGCCACCGCAATTCAAGCCCGACTCTACCCGGAACTCTGAAACCCATAAGCCTTTTTTTGCCAAGAATTTAGCCTGGATTAAGGCCGACCGGAAGTCGCTAACCTTCAAAATGATCTTCTTCGTAAATTTACTGTTATCGCCGGGCAAAAAATCATCAAAAGTTTCCAGGTAACTGTATAAGCGCGGGTTCATCCCTGCCGATAAAACAACCGATGATTCAAGGTTACTTTCTGCAAACCCACGTAAGGCCGCGAGCGCGTCGGTATTTTCATCGCCCATATATTCGTTATCGGCGTTGTAGTTCATTTTGTCCAGCTTGGCCATAATGTTAACATCTATAGCACCTTTTACCATGCGGCGACGCAAAACATTTTGAAGCATTTCTTTGCGATGATTATCGGGGCATACCATCATCAGTTCATAGTCTTGTTTTAATTGCGATGATTCCGGCAGTAATTCAAAATACCGGCAAATGTCGCTACCTTCTGTAAAAGGCATATTGCTTAACTTTTCAAATTGCTGGTTAACCAATTTATCAACCAGGTTTAAATAGGCAGTTATGCGCTTTGTCCTGTGATCATCAGCAGATTTAGGAATAGCGGTAAAGGGTTCGTCATTCTTCTTCGAATGATATTCCCGTATCCGTTCGATCAGTTCATCATCTACTATAGATAATGCCGAGGAAATGCCATAGCGAGCAACTTTAAGCGGGGTATCAATTGAATACCCTAATCCCAATACCGGTATGTGAAATGTATGACCCATAAATAAAATAAAAATAGTATAAACGGCACTAATGCATACCTGCCGTTTCAATGCCAAAGCTATATATAGCTATAGATATAAAAACTGACGAAGGTCACATTTTTAACCCTCGTTTATCATTCTTTATCCACAAATATCACGGCAGTTTTGGAGGAAGATAATTTACAATGGTTAGAAACTCAACTCTCGAAAAAACGGCGTGCTATCATTGCGGAGACGATTGCATAACATCCGACTACTTAATTGAGGATAAACATTTTTGCTGCCATGGCTGTAAAAGCGTTTATGAGATCTTATCTGCAGGCAATCTTTGCAATTATTATAGTTACAATGAGCATCCGGGTGCAACCCGGGCCCGAACGGATAAGCGTTTTGATTATTTAAGCGACGCCGCTATTGCAGATGAAATTATTGACTATAAAGATAAATATATCACAATAGTCACTTTTTATATTCCGCATATTCATTGCAGCTCATGCCTGTGGTTATTAGAGAAATTGAACAAAATAAATCCTGCTATTTGTTATACGCGAGTTGATTTTTTAAAGAAACAACTCAATATACGGTACGATCATGAAAAAATAAACCTGCAGCAACTGGTTGAGCTTTTGGACGGTATTGGTTACGAACCACTCATCAGCCTGCAGGATATTATTAAAAAGCAAAATACGGCCGATAAAGATAACCTGGTATCAAAAATCGCTGTTGCCGGGTTTTGTTTTGGCAATGTAATGTTGTTAAGTTTTCCTGAATATTTTGGCCTTTCAGTTTATGAGCAAACATTTAAACATTTTTTTGGCTGGCTTAATATTTTGTTTTCAGTGCCCGTGGTATTTTATAGCGGGCGGGGATATTTTGTATCGGCCTGGCAAAACCTGCGCAATAAAGTTTTAAATATTGATTTCCCCCTCGCTTTAGGTATTGCCGTTTTATTTGGACGAACTGTTTTAGAAATATTTGCTCATAGCGGTGCCGGTTTTGCTGATACCCTTTGCGGCCTGGTGTTTTTTTTACTGATCGGTAAATTCGTTCAGAAAAAAACCTACCACCACCTGTCCTTCGAACGAGATTACCGGTCATTTTTCCCGGTTGCTGTGCATATTATTGAAAACGCGGCCGAAAAACCCATCCCGCTTTCCGGGTTAACGATTGGTGATCGTATGCTGATACGTAATAACGAGATCATTCCGGCCGACGCGATCTTATTAAAAGGTGAGGCAGTGGTTGATTTTAGTTTTGTTACAGGCGAAGCCATACCCGTTAGCAAAACACTTGGCGAAATTATTTATGCCGGTGGCCGCCAAACAGGCGAAGCCATCGAATTGGAAGTAGTTAAGCCGGTATCGCAAAGTTACCTTACGCAGCTATGGAATAATGAGGCATTTACCCGAAAAAGCGATAAACGCATGCAAACCTTTAATGAAAAAGTTAGCAAATATTTCACCATTGTGTTGTTATCGGTTGCTTTTGCTGCTTTAATTTTTTGGCTTCCTGTTGATTATAAAAGAGGGTTCGCCGCATTTACTGCTGTATTAATTGTTGCCTGCCCGTGCGCATTGGCTTTAAGTACCCCTTTTACTATGGCAGCGGCTTTAAGCATTTTTGATCGCAACCATTTCTACCTGAAAAACACAACTGTTGTTGAGCAAATGGCAAATATTGATACGATAGTGATGGATAAAACCGGCACCATCACAACCGGTACCATTAATAATATCAGGCTTGAGGCAATTTTAACAGAACATCAAAAACTACTAATTTATAGCCTTTGCTGCAATTCTATACACCCGTTAAGCAGAATGATCTGTCAATACCTGGGCAATACCAACGAGTTTTCGGTACGCGGGTACTCGGAAATTGCCGGAAAAGGCATACGGGCATTCGTCAACGGGCACCTGGTGCAGGTGGGCAGCTCAAGGTATATTTTAGATTGTGATGAGATCGTTTCTGATAGTACCAAAGTTCACTTAGCGATTGATGGAAAGTATTTGGGGTATTTTTCTTTTTTACATTATTATCGCGAAGGCATGAAGGATGTAGCTGCACTTTCAGCATCCTATGACTTGTTTTTGTTATCGGGCGATCATGATCATGAAAAAAAAGACCTGAAACCTTTTTTCCCGGCACCCAATAGTATGCTTTTTAACCAATCGCCGCAAAGTAAGCTCGATTTTATAAAATCATTACAACACCTCGGAGCTAAAACAATGATGATAGGCGACGGGCTTAATGATTCGGGGGCGTTAAAACAAAGCGATCTGGGTATTGCGGTAACAGATAATGTAAACAATTTTTCGCCGGGCAGTGACGCAATTCTCGATGGCAGATCGTTTGATAAGTTACCTTCATTTTTACGCTTCTCAAAAGATACCGTAGCCATTATACATTTTTCATTTTTAATATCACTAACCTATAACCTGGTTGGTTTAAGTTATGCTGTTACCGGAAATTTATCTCCGCTTACAGCGGCTATTTTGATGCCCTTAAGTACGGTTACCATTATTTCATTTACCAGCCTGGCTACACATTATACAGCAAAAAGGAGAAAATTAATATGAACATTATCTATTTTCTTATCGGTTGCAGCGTATTGCTGGCCCTTGGGTTTTTAAGCGCTTTTTTTTGGGCGCAACGTACCGGCCAAAATGATGACCTGTACACCCCATCAATGCGCATTTTGCTTGATGACGATGAAGAAACGCTTCCAAAAAAATGATCGGTGTCATTTTTTTGGATAACTGTCGTCATTCTGTCATTCAACCAACCTCAATATTTTTACGATCATAAAAAAAATACAACCTAATATGCAGCCTGAAAAATTTTTCTATGACAACAAAATCGTCCGGAACTTTGGTATAGCTACCGTTCTTTGGGGGATTGCCGGAATGACCATTGGCCTTCTTATAGCTGTACAGTTATATTATCCCGGCGCCAATATGCATAACCAATACACCACGTTCGGCAGGATACGGCCATTGCATACCAATGCAGTAATTTTTGCCTTTGTTGGTAATGCCATTTTTATGGGGGTGTATTATTCGCTGCAGCGCCTTTTAAAAGCGCGCATGTTTAGTGATAAGTTAAGCGCTATACATTTTTGGGGATGGCAGCTGATCATTGTAAGCGCCCTCATTACCTTACCATTGGGTATTACTACCTCGCATGAATACGCCGAACTGGAATGGCCAATTGATATTGCCATCACAATTATATGGGTAGTTTTTGGCATTAACATGTTCGGTACCATTTTTAAACGCCGCGAAAGGCACCTGTATGTAGCCATCTGGTTTTATATTGCCACGTTTGTAACTATAGCCGTTTTACACATCGTAAACTCCTTTGAAATACCGGTAACTTTCTGGAAAAGCTATATGGTTTATGCCGGTGTGCAGGATGCATTAGTGCAATGGTGGTATGGGCATAACGCTGTTGCGTTCTTTCTTACTACACCCTACCTCGGTATGATGTATTACTTCCTCCCTAAAATGGCTAACCGCCCAATTTATTCCTATAAATTAAGTATCCTGCATTTTTGGGCGCTGATATTTATTTATATATGGGCCGGCCCGCACCATTTATTATACACAACATTACCGGGTTGGGCGCAATCGTTGGGTGTAGCCTTTTCTATTATGTTAATAGCGCCAAGCTGGGGCGGTATGATTAACGGATTATTAACCCTTCGTGGCGCCTGGGATAAAGTGCGCGATGATGTAGTCCTCAAATTTATGGTGGTTGCATTAACTGCCTATGGAATGGCAACCTTTGAGGGGCCAATGTTATCGCTTAAACAGGTAAATGCCATAGCGCACTTTTCAGACTGGATAATAGCACACGTACATGTTGGCGCCTTGGGCTGGAACGGGTTTTTAACATTTGGCATATTATACTGGTTGATACCCCGCATTTACAAAACAGAACTTTACTCAAAAAAATTGGCATCCTTCCATTTTTGGATAGGTACGTTGGGCATATTGTTTTATGTAATACCGCTATACTGGGCAGGCTTTACACAGGGGTTAATGCTAAAAGAGTTTACTCCCGAAGGAATGTTAAAATACCCCAATTTTTTAGAAACCGTGCTCCGCATAGTGCCAATGTGGGTAACACGCTCATTAGGTGGTTGCCTGTATTTAACCGGTGTAATAGTAATGGCTTACAATTTAACCCGCACCGCGTTGCAGGGTAAATTGCTGGCTAATGAACCGGCACAAGCTATGCCTTTGGAACCGGTAAATACTATTGCAAGAGAAAGCGGCTGGCACCGGCGGCTGGAACGCAGGCCCATCCAGTTTATGATAGCGGCTTTGCTTGTAATATTAATAGGCTCGTTTGTTGAATTGATGCCTACCTTAACTATATCTTCAAACATCCCTACAATTGCCAGCGTAAAACCTTATACGCCATTAGAATTGCAGGGGCGCGATTTGTATATACGCGAAGGGTGTTTGGCTTGCCATTCGCAAACGGTTAGGCCATTCCGGTCAGAAACTGAGCGTTATGGAGAATACAGTAAAGCGGGTGAATTTGTATATGACCATCCATTCCTATGGGGTTCGGAAAGAAAAGGGCCTGATTTGGCAAGAATAGGTGGAAAATATCCTAATGCCTGGCATTATAACCACCTGATGGATCCCCGGTTAATGTCGCCGGGAAGTATTATGCCTGATTACAACTGGCTGATTACGCAGGACCTGGATACTTCTACAACTAAAGCAAAAATAAACGCCATGCGGAAAATTGGTGTGCCCTACCCTGCAGGTTATGAAAATATAGCTAACCGCGATCTTACAACACAGGCAGACGCAATTGCCGCTGATCTAAGTCGTGACCATATTAAAGTATCGGGCAGAAAAGAGATCATTGCTATTACCGCCTATTTACAAAGGTTGGGGACAGATATTAAAGCGAATAAAACAACCACCAAATAAGTACAATTATGTTTGATCAATTTGTAAAAGACGTTTCGGGAAAACAGCTATACCTGATTTTCTCCCTATGGATATTCCTGGTATTTTTTGTTGTAGTATCCATTCTCCTGTTTATTACTAAAAAACAACATGCGGATCATATGAGCGATCTGCCGTTACATGATAATGTTATCGGTTCATCTAATTCCTCTCCACAATGAAACATCAACGGATTATTTTACTATTTGCATTTATATTCATGGGCATGCCGGCTTGGGCCGCTGATGACAACCTGGTATCTGCAGAATTAATGAATGATATAGGTTATGGCGCAATTGTGGCCATACTAATATTATTTATAGTTGTGATGCTGCTTATACTCAGAACTTTTAAAGTTTTAACAAAGATCATGCTTAAACAGCAGGGCATTACAGAAGACCAGGTAGAAAATGTAATAAAGGCTGAAAAAAAGCCAAAAAATGAAACATGGATCAAATTACTCTCCCTGCGGCCAATGTCTGAAGAAAAAGACCTGTTAATGGAGCATGAGTATGACGGGATACAGGAGTTAAATAATCCAACGCCTGCATGGTTCATGTATTTGTTTTATGGTACCATAATTTTCGCTATAGGCTACCTGCTTAATTACCATGTATTTCATACAGGGCAATTGCAGTATGAAGAATACCGGACAGAGATAGCAAAGGCCGACATAGCCCAAAAAGCATTTTTAAGTAAAAGCGCCAACAGGGTTGATGAAACCAATGTAAAACTGGTTAATGATCCGGTTGTGCTGGCATCAGGGCAAGTCATTTTTAAGAAAAATTGTTCGCCATGCCATGGGGAGCATGCTCAAGGTGTTGTTGGCCCAAATCTTACAGATGATTATTGGTTACATGGCGGAAAGATCAACGATATTTTTAAAACCATTAAATACGGCGTTCCGGCTAAAGGAATGCCAACCTGGGAAAAGCTATTATCGCCCAAACAAATAGCTGATGTAGCTAATTATATAAAATCTTTACATGGCACAAACCCGGCTGGTCCAAAAGAACCGCAGGGTGTTAAAGAAACAGATGATAAACTGGCCTTAAATTAACACTACAATGGAGGCGTTGCTGGAAGGGAATGGAGCAGGGGAACGAAAGTGGCAATACCCGCTTATACGTAAAGGGAAATACTATAAATGGCGAAGCTGGCTAAGTTATTTTTACCTGGTATTCTTTTTTGCAGGGCCGTTCATGCGTATAAACGGGCAGCCCTTTTTATTGTTAAATGTAATTGACAGGCAATTCGTAATCCTGGGACAGGTTTTTTGGCCCCAGGATATTTTCCTGTTCATGCTGGCTTCGCTTGTTTTCGTGGTGTGTGTTGTTTTGTTTACCATCGCTTTTGGCCGTATGTTTTGCGGCTGGATATGCCCGCAAACTATTTTTATGGAAATGGTTTTCCGTAAAATAGAAGAATGGATTGAGGGTGATGCCAACAAGCGCAAAAAAAGAGATTCAGGGCCATGGACAAACGAAAAGTTCTTTAAGAAATTAGTCAAGCATGCACTATTTCTCATCATATCTTTTTTAATTGCCAATACTTTCCTGGCCTATATTACCGGTAGTGAAAATTTAATTAAAATAATTACCGAACCCGTTAGCCAACATTGGGTTGGATTTCTTAGTATTTGCGTGTTTACCATTGTATTTTACCTGGTTTATAGCAGGGTGCGTGAATTGGTTTGTACTGTTATTTGCCCCTATGGGCGCCTGCAAAGTGTATTGATCGATGAGCATACGCTTGTAGTAGCTTATAATGATGTGCGGGGAGAGCCACGGGGTAAGCTATTAAGAAATGTAGATTCGCACGACATAAAAGGTGACTGTGTGGACTGTAATTTATGTGTAGCCGTATGCCCTACAGGAATAGATATACGTAACGGTACACAAATTGAATGTGTAAACTGCACCGCTTGTATTGACGTATGCGATGAAGTAATGGATAAAATACACAGGCCGCGAAGCCTGATCGGTTTTTTTTCAAAAAACATGATCAATTCCCGCGAAAAACCATCGTTTACAGCCAGGATGAAAGGCTACGCTGCGGTTATTATTTTGTTAATTGGTGTATTATGCTATTTTATTTTTAGCCGTAAAGATATGGACATGACCATTATGCGCAGCGCCGGTATGCTTTACCAGGAGCAGAAGGGTGGCTATATCAGCAATATTTATAATGCAGGCATTATTAATAAAACCAATAAAACCAAAACCATAACGGTGAGGGCCGAAGATCCGGCAATAAAAATACAATACATACAGGCGCCTGGAATTATACTTAAAGGTGAAGAAACAAAGGCTATATTTTTTGTAATGATACCGGCATCGCAAATACATTCATTTAAAACGGATGTACGGTTACAATTAATTTCAGATAATAAAATTATACAAACCGTAAGCACAACTTTTGTTGGGCCGATGAATAATTAAAAAAATGAACTGGGGAAAGGCAACGATAGCTATATTAACCGTATTTGTACTTTTTATAGGCAGCATGACATTCTATATGTTTACTACACCGGCTGATGATTATGACCATCAATATTATGAAAATGGGTTAAATTTCGATCATGACTATAATCGTGAAAAACAGGTAACTAAAGATCATGCGCAGCCATTGATAGAAATTGATAATGATCATATCAAATTTACTTTTCCGCAGGTAATTAAGGGGCAGGTAAAATTTACACGGCCATCAAGTGATGCAAAAGACATCATGTTTGTGCTAAACAATAAAAACAATGGAGCCATACAATTGCCAACAGCCCATTTGGCTAAAGGAAAATGGCAGTTAGTATTTAGTTGGACAAGCAATAACAATGCTTATTTGTACCACCAGGAAGTATATATAAAATGAGTAATAACCTGGTAGCTTTTTTTATTGGTT
>CAISKH010000154.1 GCA_903885865.1 uncultured Mucilaginibacter sp. | reverse complement strand
TCGAAATAATACAATTGACCTTAGCGCCTTCGGCTATCTCTTTAAACTTATCGGCCGATACCCCTTCAATCGGCGATCCGGTTAACTCCAGGTGGATACCGGTAATGGTTAAAGTGGCCACATCCAATTCTAAAACTGCTTCGGTTGTCAGGTCGCCCGGCGTAAACCCGGCCTTTGATAAGGCACCCCCCACGGCCATGGTAAAGCAGCCTGCATGGGCGGCGGCTATCAGTTCTTCGGGGTTGGTGCCAACACCATCCGCGAAACGGGTATTAAAGGAGTATTGGGTATTATTAAGGGTGGTGCTTTGGGTAGATATTTCTCCCTTACCTTCTTTTAAGGTGCCATTCCAGTGGGCTTTTGCTGTGCGTTTCATGGTTGTTGTTTTAAATTGATTTTATGATGTAAATATATTAACCTAATCTCCAATTAACTAATCTCCAATCACTATTTATGCCACTTCCCCCGTTCATACTGTACGGGCCATTTAACCTCATACCCCAACTCATGCGCGGCACGCAGCGCGAAGTAGGGGTCGCGCAGAAATTGGCGGGCCATGATCACCAGGTCGGCCTGGCCGGTTTGTATAATATCATCTGCTTGTTTTGCCCCGGTTATTAAGCCTACCGCCCCTGTAAGTATACCCGTTTTACGTATGGCTTCGGCAAACTCAACCTGGTAACCCGGCTTTAACGGAATTGGTACTACCACATTCCCACCCGACGAACAATCAACCAGATCAATGCCCTTGTCCTTCAATATTTTAGCTAACCTTACCGAGTCATCAGCGGTCCATCCACCCTCCGTCCAGTCGGTTGAAGATATACGTACGAACAATGGGTTAGCGGAAGGCCAAACCTGCTGTACGGCTTCAATAACTTCCAGCAATAAACGTATGCGGTTCTCAAATGGGCCGCCATATTCATCCGCCCGATGATTGCTTAACGGCGAATAAAACTCATGAATAAGGTAACCATGTGCAGCATGAATTTCAACTACATCGAAGCCTGCTTTTAATGCCCTTGCCGCGGCAGCTTTAAAATCAGCTTTAACTTTTTCAATGCCTGCTTTATCCAGTTCAAGCGGGGCCTCTTCACCGGCATCGAATGGTGCGGCACTGGGGGCAAATGCTTTCCACCCATTTGGCTGGTTTGCTGGTATCTGGGCGCCGCCATCCCACGGCCTTTGGTGACTGGCTTTGCGGCCTGCATGTGCCAGCTGGATGCCTGCATATGCGCCGTGTTCATGTATAAAACCGGTGATCTCCTTTAATTTGGTGATGTGCTCGTCCTTATAAATACCCAGGTCGGCATAAGTTATACGGCCCTCTGCCGACACCGCCGTCGCTTCGGTAATTACCAATGCGGCGCCGCCTACTGCCCTGCTGCCCAGGTGCACCAGGTGCCAGTTATTTGCAAAACCATCCTCGCTGGAGTATTCGCACATGGGCGAAACAACCATACGATTTTTTAATTCGATATTTTTTATTTGAAGTGGTGTGAACAGGTGCGGCATAGTTTTTTTTATGCAAATATGAGTAGTAACAGTTGCAGTAGTCTCACTGTTTTGTAAAATACCGGCTACTCTGCCTTTTCCTCGCGCTTGACCAGCAAAAATTCATCGCCCTCTAATGGCAGGTAGCCGTATTCATAACAAAAATGATAGGTTTTGCCGTTTTGGGTATCGTATTTATTGGTGAGATATTTAAAATTGAAGCCCTTAGCGGCCAGCTTTTCGCGGGTGGTTTTTGTTTTGCCGGATGGATTCATTTCTTCCAAAATACGCTGACTCATTGTTTTTTCTTCTTTAAGCTTTCTGTTTATAGTTGGATCCATTTCAGAAGAAAATTGCTCAAATTCGAAGTTTTGGTTGTAAGATTGAGCCATTTTTTGAAAATAGGCTAGATCCATTAATGGTTCATTTTCTTGAAT
>CAISKH010000153.1 GCA_903885865.1 uncultured Mucilaginibacter sp. | reverse complement strand
TTTTAATTGTTAATTTTTTTAAAAAAGCCGTTCCTTTCATAGGGGAACGGCTTTTGTTATTTAGTGTACGTCAGCTGGCGCTTTAGCGTTCTTTTTAAAAGGCTGCAGGTATAGCAACGGTATAGAGAATAGCATTACCAACCCTGATATATAATAAGCATCATCATAAGTTAATAATAATGATTGCTTTATTACCGCGCCTTCGATTGCAGCATAGGCCATATGCAGCGCGTCAAAAGCCGATTTACCTTGGGCTATAAAACTTTGCTGCAACATATTTAGCCTTTGTGTAAATGCGTTATTGTACGGGTTTATATTAGTAAGCAAATTATTACGATGCACACTCGTTCTGATATGGATAATTGTAGTTAGTACCGCAATACCAAATGAGCCGCCTAACTGGCGCATCATATTGTTTAGGCCCGTACCCTGGCCCAATTCAGGGCCCTTTAAATCAGCTATGGCGAGCGTAGTAAGTGGCACAAATAAAAGCGCCATACCCACGCCCCTTATTAAAAGCGGGATCAACACGTCACTTTGCCCGGTGGCTAACGTTGAATGGCTGAGCATTGTGGTGAACACAAAAAACAAAAACATACCGCCGGTTGCCATAAACTGCGCCGGAATACCCCTGTTTAGCATTTTGCCTATAAATGGCATCATTACAATGGTACATAAGCCGCCCGGGAATAATAATTCACCGGTTTGCTGTGCTGAGAAACCCAGCAAGTTCTGACAGAAAACCGGGAACACAAAGACCGAACCATACAAGCCAAAACCCAGCACAAATGAGGTAAACATACCCACCGCGAAACTCCGGTGCCGCAATATGCCGAAGTTTACTATCGGGTGCTCTACGCTCATTTCGCGCCATATAAACAGGATCACTCCCAATATGGCCGATATGGTAAGCACCAATATATAAGATTTGGCAAACCAATCTTCCGATTCGCCTTTTTCTAAAATGGTTTGTAAGCTGCCAACTGCTACGGCCAGCAGGGCAATACCCCACCAATCAATGGGCCTTCCCTTAGCTTCTTTTGGTGTTTCGTGTATAAATGTGTAGGCGCAAAATGCTGCCAGTGCGCCAACCGGGATATTTACATAAAATATCCACCGCCACGAGAAGTGGTCGGTAATAAACCCGCCGATGGTTGGCCCTACAGTTGGCCCTACAACCGCACCCAAACCAAATAGCGCTGTCGCAGTACCTATTTGCTCACGTGGCCATGTTTCTACCAATATAGCTTGCGAGGTCGATATTAACCCTCCGCCTGCAAGCCCCTGTAATATCCTGAAAATTATCAGTTCATTCAAATTGGTGGCATTGCCGCATAAAAATGAGGCAATAGTGAATACAATTATTGAAGTGATAAAATATTGCTTACGTCCGAACCGGCTTCCCAGCCAGCCCGACATGGGCAGTATAATTACGTTTGCCACAGCGTAGCCGGTAACAACCCAGGCAACATCTTCCAATGTAGCACCCAGGTTACCCTGTATAACCGGTAAGGATACGTTTACAATTGTAGTGTCTATAAGCTCCAATAGCGAAGCCACAATCACCGTAATGGTAATGATCCATTTTTTAAAGCCTTGTTCAGCCATTTTTTATTTAGTTCATAGTTAATGGTTCATAGTTCATAGCATTAGAACTATAGATATTGAACCGATCAGTTTGTTTCCTGTTAGCTGGGCCATGGTAGCCATAGCAAGTTTACTATGAACTATAATCCATGAATCATTAACTTACTCTTTAATAATAACAGATACGCTTACACTCATGCCGGGGCGCAGTTTATCCATAATGTCTTTACCGGCATCTATCTTAATTTTTACAGGTACGCGCTGTACAACTTTTACATAGTTGCCTGTAGCGTTATCAGGCGGAAGCAACGAGAATTTAGCGCCTGTAGCGGGTGCGAAATTATAAACTGTTCCCTGTAATTTTAAGTCGGGATAGGCATCAACGTCAATATCAACCTTTTGGCCGTCGTGTATTTTATCCAGCTGCGTTTCTTTAAAGTTGGCAGTAATAAACAAGCTGTTATCGTTTACGATCGAAAACAAAGTCTGCCCGGCCTGAACCAACTGGCCCAGTTGCACATTCTTTTTCGAGGTAATGCCTGATGCCGGCGCTTCAATATCTGTATAGCTTAGTTGCAGCTTTGCAAAATCAACATCAACCTGTTTTTGGTTTACGCCGGTATTAGTAACCTTTAGCTCATTGCGGGTTGTACCAACCTGCTGCTCAGCGGCAGTATACTGATCCTGCGCAGCATGGTAATTGGCCTGTGCAACCTCCAGGTCTGATTTTGCCTGGTCAAATTGTTGTTGAGTTATAGAGCCATCTTTAATAAGATTAGCATAACGTTGGTAATCTTTCTCCACCTTATCTAAACGTGCTGCCGCCGACGCAACATTTGCCTTGGCCACCGCCGAATTTGCCGCGTTGGTATAAATTTGCGATTCGCCCACATTTACCCCCGCGCTGGCGCCCACCTGAGCGGCCTTCGCCTGCTCCAGCTTTATCTCGTAATCGCGCGGGTCTATTTTTACCAGCATCTGGCCCTTGTTAACATGGGTGTTTTCTTCAAAGTAAATGCTGTCAACATATCCGCCTACGCGGGTTACCACCGGGCTTATGTTGCCGTCAATTTGGGCGTCGTCGGTATCAACGTGTTTTCCGTAGTATATATATTCTTTTACACCGAAAAAAGCGCCTGCAATAAGTATAATACCTAATATTATAGGTAATACCCGGTTAGGTTTTTTCGCTGATTGATTTTCGGTTGTTGTATGTTCTTTTGCCATTGTGTGTATTGTATTATTTGTTAAGTTTTCCGGTTGATTTTAATAAAGTGTAATAGGCCAGCCCTGCGTCGGCTTTGGCCAGTTCCAGGTTGATCTGCGCCTGGTATAATAATGTTTCGGCATCGGCCCTATCGGTTGCCGAAGCGATATTGCTTTTGTATTTTGATGCCAGGATGTTATTGTTTTCGCCAGCCTGCTCAATTGATGTTTGTAAAAGCTTGATCTTGTTCAACGCGGTAACATAATTCTGATAGGTTTGATTAACCTCGTTCTTTACATTATCAAGCGTAATGCTTTTGCTTATACCTACCTGGTTAAGCTGTATTTTTGCTTCGGCTATCTTGTTTTTGTTGGTCCACAAGGTGCCAAAGTTCCATGAAGCGGTTAGCCCGATAGTTATCGGTGTAATAAAACTGCCCGACCGTGGCAGCGGATTGCCCGAAACATCTACATAATATCCACCTGCCGAAGCTGATAAATTTGGCGATGTGTTTGCTTCAATGCTCTTAATATTCGTTTCAGCAACGCGGTTGCGCAGGTCAAGCTGGGCAAGTTCCTGGCGGTTGGTTATTGCGGTATCAACATAAGTACTTAAAGGGCCGGGCTCACGATTTTCTTCATTGATCTGTTCGATATTTAATTGGGTTGTTTCGGGTAGGCCCAGCAAAATATCCAGGTTATAGTTTATGATCTTGCGGTTGCTTTCCAGGTCGATGCCCGTAAGTTCAATATTTGCCCTTTGCAATTGAAAGCGCAACACATCATTTTTGGTAACCAGGCCCTGGTCAAAAAAGCGCTGCGACTGGTGTATCTGCTGGTCAATGGTCTCCAAATTTTGGTTAACTACTTTTTTGCTTTGCAATACTTTATATAAATTATAATACGCACTAATTATCTCGTAAGCTATCTGGTCCTTGTCCTTAACGGCGTCCAAACGCGCTATGCTGGTCAATAAATTGGTCGACTCCTGCGCGTATTTTAACCTATGGCCATCAAACAGGCTTTCTTTTACCGAAGCTATTCCTAAATAAGCGTCGGCGCTTTTAGGCAGGTGGATGACGCTGGGGCCAAAATCAAGTGTGTTTGCGGGTATTTCGGCCCGGTTATAGCCAAAGCTTACATCGCCTGTTGGCAATTCCCGGTCCTTTGCCTGGTTATACTGCGAAACCGCCTGCTCAATTTTTGATTGCGAAAGTTTTAAAACCTTGCTGTTATCCAATCCCAATTTTATGGCTTCAGTAAGAGTAATAGTCCTTTCCTGCGCGGCGGCTTTCTTTACCATCAATGTCATCAACAACAAGGAAAGCACGATTGCCAAAACAGGTATTTTGCAAAGGTGTAATTTGTGAGTTGTATTAAATTGTATATTCATGTTAATTCAGTAAGTATGCTTTTAATAGGTTCTTCATATAGCTTTTTATTTGCGGCTTTAGCTTTTCTTCTATCATTTTATCGTCCTGTATATCATACCCTAACAGCGGCGATGCCATCAATGGCGTATTAACAATGTAGTTTTTGGTGCCATACAGGGTAGCTATCACCATCGGGATATCAATATCTTTTTTAAACTCGCCTTTGGCAATACCCTCTTTTAATATTTTATCCAGCTCAACTACATTTTTTAACAACATAACACGTAATTTATCTGATATGTCATTGCTTCTGTTCATCCCCATTTCCTGGTATATTAATTTTTGGAAACAGTTATTATTAACAATTTTCTCGCCATACATTTCAATGTATTGCTCCATCTTTCCCCAGGCACTAATGCTGTCATCATTACCCAGGTTTTGTAAAATATTTTGGAACGATGATATTTTACGTTCAAATATCTCCAGGAACAACCCTTCTTTCGAGCCGAAATAGTAGTTAAGCATGGCCATATTTACACCGGCCTCACCCGATATCAACCGGGTTGATGCGCCGTCGAAACCTTTTTCTGAAAACACGCGCTCGGCTACGTCCAGAATATAGTCTCTTTTGTCTATTTTATCTTTATCCATAATCTTTTAATACCACAAAATTAATCAAACGATTGATTAAAATAAAATTATTTTTATGTTAAATTAATAAGTTGTTGATTATCAACAAGAAAAAATTAATCAATCGATTAACTCTTTTATAAATTACAAGCATTTTGAATATTTGTTTTATTATTGATACAATAAACCGTGCTCATCATCTTTCAATTATATTTGTTTTATGAACCGTATTAAACTCATCGCTTTTCTTTTAGTTATTGCGCCATCTGTATTCGCGCAAACCGCGCCGCAGTCTGATCTGGTAACTATTCAGCAAAGCTTTAAAAAGCTGAATGTATTAGGCAGCGTATTATATGTAGCCGCTCACCCTGACGATGAGAACACACGCTTGCTGGCCTATTTGGCACAGGAGAAGCATTACCGTACCGGTTATTTATCATTAACACGCGGCGATGGCGGGCAAAACCTGATAGGTAATGAGCAAAGTGAGATTTTGGGCCTGATACGCACCCAGGAGCTTTTGGCCGCGCGCAGAGTTGACGGCGCCGAACAATTTTTTACACGTGGCAATGATTTTGGCTTTTCAAAAGGGCCGGAGGAGACCCTGAAAATATGGGACCGCGAAAAAGTGCTGGGTGATGTGGTATGGGTAATACGTAAATTCCGCCCCGATGTAATTATATGCCGTTTCCCAACAACAGGGGAGGGCGGCCACGGGCACCATACGGCTTCGGCTATTTTAGCGCAGGAAGCCTTTACCCTGGCTGCCGACCCAACAAAGTATCCCGAACAATTAAAATATGTACAGCCCTGGCAAGCTAAACGTTTATTGACAAATGGTTTTAACTTCGGAACCGTAAATACCACGGCCGAAAGCCAGTTTAAAATTGACGTGGGCGTATACAACCCAATTATGGGTAAAGGTTATGGCGAAATTGCTGCCGATAGCCGGTCGAATCATAAAACACAGGGTTTTGGCAGCGCCAAACAGCGCGGCAGTTCTTTTGAATATTTCAGGCCCATTTTAGGCGACGCGCCGCAAACCGATTTGATGGATGGTTTAAATACAACATGGGGACGCGTAAAGGACGGGGATGCCATTGCTGCTACATTGGCGGTAATAAAGCGGGATTTCGACGCGGATCATCCCGACAGGTCTGTACCCGCGTTGGTGGCGCTATTAGGCAGGGTTGAAAAGGTAAGTGATGTTTATTGGCGCGGACAAAAAACAAAAGAGTTAAGTGATTTAATTGCGGCTTGCGCTGGGTTATGGTTTGAGAGTTATGCAATCAGCGCAAGTTATGCACTGGGGGATATGATACAGGTACGCTCAGAGATGATAAACCGATATGGAGATAAAACAAAAATAAATAGTCTTACTACTGGGACGGATGTACAACAATTAAATGGAAGGGTAATTCCGTCCAATCAATTGCAAACTTTTAACAGCAGTTTAACGGCCAATAAAATTACCCAGCCTTACTGGCTGGAAACGCCGCATAGTATAGGTACTTATAATATTCCCGACCAGGAAATGGTGGGAAACCCTGAAAACCCTGATGCGCCAAACGTGGAATTTGAATTTGTGATAGAAGGAAGGCCCATAAGGTTTAGTCGTAAAATATTGTACAAGTACGTCGACCCTGCAAAAGGCGAGATCTACCAGCCAATAGAAATAGCCCCGCCTGTTACCGCCAATATTGTAGACAAAGACTACGTCTTCAACTCGCAGCAACCCCAACCCGTACCCGTAAAACTGCAAAGCTTTACGAACAGCAGCGGCACTATCAGTATGAAACCTATACCGGGTTGGAAGATAAGCCCGGAGAAGATAGATTTTACCGATAAACCCAAAGGCACAGAGTGGACCGCATTATTTACCGTTGCCCCGGCAGATAATAAACCCAAAACCACCACTTTAGAAGCAGTGGTAACCGTTGGCGGTAAAGATTATAGCATGGGTATACAACGCATACGGTATGACCATATCCCGGCCATAACCCTGTTCCCGCCCGCGGAAGCGAAACTTATTGACATCGACCTGAAAATAGCGGGCAAAAAAATTGGCTATATAGCCGGGGCAGGCGATGTAGTGCCCGAAGCTCTGGCGCAGGTAGGTTACGATGTTCACCAACTTACAGAAAATGATATTATGAACACCGACCTTTCGGTTTATGATGCCAT
>CAISKH010000152.1 GCA_903885865.1 uncultured Mucilaginibacter sp. | reverse complement strand
TGTTTAATTCGCCGTAAATGTAGCAGTTAAAATTGGTTTGTCAATAAATAATTTTATTTTTTGTTAAAAAACCCTTACGCAGTCTGTGTCTTCACAGACTGCCTGGTATAAAGTTGTCTGTGAGACACAGACAACGGAGAGGACAACGGGATTACAACCCCGCATAATACCCCAACCCTTCCAACAACTCCTCATGGGTACAAACATTATCAATATTAAACTGCCCTATGGCGCTTAACAGCGTGCAGTTTATTTTACCGTTCTGGTTCTTTTTATCCTTCAGCATAAAACCTAATAAGGTATCATTATACGCTGTTTTAAGGTCGTATCTTGGGTACAGATCGCTTAATACTTTGGTAATTTCAGCGAGTTCTGCGGTGCTTAAACCCGTTTTTTTGTACGATAAGTAAGCTTCGCAGATCATGCCGATAGCAATAGCCTCACCGTGCGACAAGGAATACTCGTCATTCAGCAGCGAATAAGTTTCTATAGCGTGGCCAATGGTATGGCCGAAATTTAATGCCTTGCGGATGCCTTTTTCGTGCGGGTCCTCCAGCACTACTTTGTTTTTTATAGCTATTGATTGATAGATCAGGTCGGCAGTAGGGTTTTTAAGGTCGCTTGCTTTCAATTGGTTCCAGTAGGCCGCATCGCAAATTAAACCATGTTTCAGCATTTCGGCTGTGCCCGATAGTATTTGCCTTGCCGGCAGCGATTTTAAAAACCGGTATTCAATAAAAACCGCCTTTGGCTGGGTAAACGTACCGATGATGTTTTTTATACTGTCAATATCTATCCCCGTTTTACCGCCAACAGATGCGTCCACCTGCGAGAGCAGGGTAGTGGGCACGTGTACAAAATCAATACCGCGTTTAAACGTTGAAGCCGCGAAACCGCCCAGGTCGCTGATAACGCCGCCGCCTAAATTAATGAGCAGGCTCTGCCTGTCGGCGCCAAAATCTATCAGCATTTTCCAAACGCCTATACAAAAGTCAATATCCTTGCTTTCTTCGCCGGAGTTTATTTCAATAATGTCAAAATTATCCGGGTTGCTTAATTTTTCCCGTAACAGAGGCAGGCAGTATTTAACGGTGTTCTCATCTGTTAAAACGAAAAATCGCGAATAGCGGCCGCTGTCAATAAATTTTGCCAGCTCGCCTAAACTATTTTCAAAATATATAGGGTAATTATTGCTTTGTATCGTGTCCATAGTATCAATGGTGCAGGTATCGGTATAAGTAGTTTCCATAAAAAATTAAATCACTGTTATTTTTTCGCCTCTAAATTCAACCACGTCGCCTTTTCTAACTTTTAAACGCTTGCGATAGTCGACCCCGCCATTATATTTCACTTCGCCCTCATCCACAACTATTTGCGCTTCGCCACCGGTTGAAACCAGGTGGGTTGCTTTTAATAATTGTATCATCGGGATATAATCGCCGGTAACTTTAAACTCGATCATGAGGCAGCAAAAATAAACTATTCGCAGAATAATGAGTTATGTTACGAGTATTTTCTAATTTTACAGCATTAACTGATCGGATCATAGTTCGTGGTTCATAGCCCATGGTAGTTGCCCCCTATCAATTTGCTATGAACCATGAACTATGAACCATGAACTATTAACTATGATCCAAAAACAAACGCTGTCTTTTGAAAATACAGAGATAGCTTTTCGTCGCTCATCAAATACCGACCTGAAACGGGCCTACTGGCTGTTCA
>CAISKH010000151.1 GCA_903885865.1 uncultured Mucilaginibacter sp. | reverse complement strand
TCTGAATCGCCATGCGGGGTTTTTGAAATGAGCATTACCGTTGCTGCCGACGCCACTGCGTAAATTATACCGATAACCGCCTCCAGTTTGAGCCGCTTATCGCGGATGGTGATCAATGACATGAGCAAAGCGCCCCCTAAAGCGAAGGCGATAGGTATGATGACTTTGCCATAGCCCACATAATCAGAAAACGCAACGCCAAGCGATGATATCTGGCCAAGCGCGAGATCGACAAACACAATTCCCCGGCCTACTACGTGTACACCAAGATAGGATAACACTACGCCAATAATAATGCTGACAATAAACGCCTGCACTATAAAACTTAATTGAAACATTTCGAACATGAGTACGGTAATTTAAGGTTTTGTTAATCGGTTTTTATTTCGCCGGCCTGGGTTTATCTCAAGCCGCTTGCCAGCAATTTAATATCATAATCAAATAAATCGTAATAAGTTTTAATTGACGGGAATGCGCCGACAGAGGTGGCCATTACCAATGTTTTTGCTCCCGTTTGCTGAGATACCACATCAGATGAAGAAGCCGTAAAATAAGGCGAAGTAATAATTACCTTAATACTATTCTCTTTCACTTCTTTAATGATCTTTACCAATTGTGAAGGTGTTGGGGGAATACCCGGTTTGGGCTCCATAAAATCAACGATATGCAGGCCGAACCGGGTTTCGAAATATACCCATTCATTATGGTAGGCAATAACTTTAGCGCCCCTGAAAGCTGCCATTTCTGCGCTCCACGCTTTCATTTTTGTGTCGATTTGCTCATCAAAGGCTTTCAGGTTGGCTTCAAAATAATTCCTGTTTTCAGGAGAGACTTTTTCAAGGCCATTACAAATATTCCGGGCGATGATTTTTCCGTTATCCGGATCGAGCCAGTAATGCGGGTTTCCGAAAGCGTGAATATCGCCCTCGGCGCGGTTTATTGATGAGGGTACCTGCATAAGCGGGACACCAACAGAAGCGTCCACATAGGCATCGGCGCCTCGCTGAATTTTTACATTTCGCGAAGCGGTTAGCAACGACGGCGACCAGCCGGCTTCCAGATCGAGACCAAGCGTAACATACAGATCAGCATTAGAAAGTTTAATAATATAGCTTGGCTTCGGGTCGACAAAATGTGGGTTCTGATAACCTGTAGCAATGGAAAACACATCCACTTTGTTTCCTCCAATTATTTCGGTAATGCTTTTTGTATCCATGGTTGTAGTAACAACACGGATGGTTGCACCGTAGGAGTGATTAACCGAAATAATGGTTGCCATTAAAAGGCCTATGATCTTTATTTTCATTTTTATTTATTTTAATATTAATTGATTGGCCGCGCAAGTTACATTACAAAGAACTCAAATACATGTATAAAAGTTACAGGTGTTTGGTAAAATTGTCGTTGCGTTCACCTGCACAGTATTTAAACTCCTTGTTTGTATAATTTATTTCAATGCTTCAAATTAATACCGATGCGCCCCGTGCGAGCCGATTACAAATATCCACCTCAAAAACGCCGAGGCGAAATTTTTCTCATTATTATACTGCGCCATCGGCTGGTTCATGGTTGTATATTTTGCTTCTATCTCTATTTTCTGAAACTCGGTAGCTTCCCAGCCCAATGTGAGTGAGCCCGATTGTTGGATAAATGAATTATCGAACGGCGCGTTTGAATAATCAAACCTTCCGGTCAAAAAAGTGCGTTTGTCAACTTGTGTATAAAGCATAGAATAAAATCCCAACGCGTTCACTATGCTATTGTTTACTTGCTGAGCATGGCTAAAATAGACTTCGTTCTGGAAGGTAAACTGCTTATAGGTATTGAACTGTACCGGTTTCCATTTATAAGTGAAATCCAAGGCCCCTATATTTGTTCGCATTCCCAGTATATTCTCTCCGGTTACGCCTGTCGCCCCAAATTCAATGGTTGCATTTGCCGACAGGTCCCAGAAATTTCTCAAGTGGGCCAGGTATAAATAATTATTGGCGGTGCTTCGTTCAAATGTGGGGCTGGACGGATCAACATCTGTAGCCTCAAAGGTTAGTTCCTGGTAAAAACCGGGGTTCGGAATAAGCCAGCTTAATGATACACCGTCGCCCTTTAACCCCTCTTCGCCGAAGAAGTTCACATAAACATCGGGCATATCAATAAAAGGCAGCGCGTGCGGGTGAACCAGGTTTAAACGGCCCAGCGATTGCTTGAATCGCCCGGCTTTCAGTTGCAGGTGCGCTGGGAGCGCCAGGGTGGTCAGGTAACCCTCTTCCACCTCGCCGGAAAACTTGCCGGTGGCCGGGTCTTCGCTAACC
>CAISKH010000150.1 GCA_903885865.1 uncultured Mucilaginibacter sp. | reverse complement strand
TGTAACCCATATTATTAACTGGGTGGGACAAATTATGCCGGTGCGTAAAATAGCCGATATGGCCCATGCCCGTGGTATTGAAGTGATATGTGATGGAGCACATACTTTTGCCCTGCTCGATTATAAAATTCCGGACCTGCACTGCGATTATTTTGGCACCAGCCTGCATAAATTTCTGTCGGCCCCAATAGGCAGCGGGATGCTATGGATAAAAAAAGAGAAAATAGAAAAGGTATGGCCGCTGCTAAGTGACGATAAACCAAACAGCAGCGACATCCGCAAGTTCGAGAACCTGGGCACACGCAGTTTCCCTATAGAGCAGGGCATTGGCGAGGCGGTTAACTTTCAGAACGGTATCGGCAATAAACGCAAGGAAGAACGCATACGCTATTTAAAAAATTACTGGGCCGAAAAAGTGCAGCATATACCCAAAGTAAAACTGCATACCTCGCTTAAACCAGAATATTCATGCGCCATTTGCGGCGTAAGCATCGACGGTATGACACCCGGCGAACTGGACAGCGCGCTTTTCAACCAGTATAAAATACATACTGTAAGCATAGTTTATGAAAACATTAGCTGTGTGCGCGTAACGCCGCATGTGTATACCACCTTGCCCGACCTGGATAAATTAGTGAAGGCTATTGAGGAGATAGCAGGGAAGAAAAAGTAATAAAAAGTGTTATACGTAGTACGTTTAACATAATACGTATAACCTAAACCAATTTCGCCAGGGCATCCTTGATCCTCGGTATGGCTTGCTCAATATCCTGTAGGGTACATGCCCCTACCGATGCGCGGAACCAGTTCACATCATCATCTGTACCGAACGAAGAAAAAGGCACAAAAGCTATTTTAGCTTCTTTTATCAGGTAGGAGTTAATGTCTGTTGAGTTTTCTAACACGATGCAGCCAGGTGTAGTTTTGCCGGTGTAATCAATTTTTACAGTCAAATAAATGGCGCCCATCGGGGCGATGGAATCAACATGGAAGCCTTCAGCCTTTAGCTGCTGGAAACCTTTATGTAACGCGTTAAGGCTGGCTTGTATACTTGATTTTAAACTATGCAGGTAGCTATTTACCTGCGTATTTTCTAATATATATTTAGCCATAGCCACCTGCTCGGCCTTTGGCGCCCACGCGCCCATGTGGCCCACAATAGCTTTCATGTGGCTAATAACACCTTCGGGGCCAAAACCCCAACCCACACGCACACCGGTAGCGGCGAAGCATTTTGACGCGCCATCAACAAATATTACGTAGTCTTTAAGTTCGGGTCGCAGGGTAACCGGGTCAAAATGCTGGTTATCACCAAAAGTTAATTGCGAATATATCTGGTCGTATAAAAAGTATAGCGGTTTTTGGCCTTCGGCGCGTGTTTTGTTTTCGGCAATAACGAGGTCGCAAATTTCTTCCAGGTCCTTTTTATGGAACATGGTGCCTGTAGGGTTCAATGGCGAACATAGGGCAAGTAAAGCCGCACCTTTTATATGCGGGCGCAATTCATCTGCGGTAGGCATAAAGTTATTTTCGGCAGTAGTTTGTACTACTATGGCCTCGGCCTTTAGCAGGTCGCAGTAGTGGTTATTGTTCCATGACGGTGCCGGGAAAACAACCTTATCCCCCTCATCAACAACGGCCAGGTAAGTAGAATATATCAACGGCCTTGATCCGCCCGAAATTAATATCTGGTTTGGTTTATAATCAAGCCCCAACCTGTTTTTTAAAAAAACAGAAACGCTTTCGCGCAGAGTCAGCACGCCGTCTGCAGGAGGGTAATTGGTTTGGTTATCGGCATAAGCGTCAACAATACCCTGTTTTAATTCGGCAGGAATGGGGTATATATTTGAGTCGTAATCGCCGATAGTTAAATTGGCAATATTTTGCCCCTGGCGTTTCAGTTCGTTTATCTCGCCTGCAATTTTGATAATTTCAGAACCGTGCAGGTTTTCGGCTAATGCAGATACTTTCATTCTTTAGAGGTAAAAGGTAATGAGGTGAAAGGTAAAAGGTTTTGAGTTATTCAAAAATTGCCTTTTACCTTTAAACCTTAAACAGCAACAGGCTTCCTTAACTTAATTAACCTTACCCAGTGCATTAACTTCATTACCGGGTAAACAGGGTCGAACTCGAACCAGCGGGCAGCAAAGTTGGCGCTGTTGGGGCGTTTATGATGATTATTTTGAAACAATTCGCCAAGCATTAAAAAGTCAAGCGGGGTTGAGTTTTTTGATTTGTCGCCATTATTAAAATTAGCGTAACCATATTTATGTCCGCACCAGTTTACAATAGCGCCATGTATGGGGCCCATCATAAAATGGATAGGCAGCAACAAAAACATCCACCAATGGGTAGCAAAAGCAATGTAAAATGCCACGTACCCAATGCCGAACAATATGCGCGACAAAAAGGTTGATCCCCAATAATCCAACAGGCGCCACTCAGGGTAGTTACCTCTAAATTGGGCCTCCGGCTCTTTTAAACGCTTTTCATATAGCTTATAACTTTGCGCGGTGCGCCACATCATCTGGAAAACGTCCCTGAAAAAATAGGGCGAATGCGGGTCCTTCTCGGTATCGCTGTAAGCATGATGCTCACGGTGCATAATAGCATATGCCCGCGGGTTTAAATAGGACGAACCCTGGCATATAAACGTTAGCATATGGAAAACACGCTCATTAATTTTATGGGTGCTAAACATTTTATGGGAAGCATACCGGTGAAGAAAAAATGTTTGAAAAAATAAAGACAGGAACCAGTGTGCCAGGAAAAAAATTAGGATTATCACGTAATTGAATGGATTTTTAAGTATTATAATTCCGGTAAAGATACAATTTAAGTTTTTACCCTTAATGAAGTAATTATTAATTTACAATCAAGGCTGCTGCAGGTTAAAGAGGTTGGCTAACAGTTTATACGATTGCAGCCTGTCATCAAAATCTTCAGCAATGGTTACGGCAATAATTTCATCAACACCGTAACTTTCTGCTAACTGGGTGAGTCGCGTTTTTACCATTTCGGGTGTGCCGGCTACCATGCGCTGGCGGTTGTAGCGTATGCGGTCCTGTTCAGGCAGCGTATATTCGGTATTTTTAACATCGGCATAACCAAGAGGCGATATACCCAGGCCCTTTTCAAATTGGATGAAGCGGTAATCCATAATGGCTTTATGCTGCATTATTTTTTCTTCATCTTCCGAACAAAAAACAAATATGGCCATGTTAGCCTCTGGCTGCTGTAAGTCGAGCGAAGGCTGAAAACGATCCTTATACAACTGTACCGCCTGTGGCCCGCCAACCGGGTTAATAAAATGCGCGAAGGAAAAACCCATGCCAAAATGCGCC
The DNA here is from genome assembly GCA_903885865.1 of uncultured Mucilaginibacter sp. Classification (GTDB taxonomy): domain Bacteria; phylum Bacteroidota; class Bacteroidia; order Sphingobacteriales; family Sphingobacteriaceae; genus Mucilaginibacter. The sequence goes on along the minus strand of CAISKH010000150.1, from coordinate 868 downwards.
GCGAATAAACCGCTTTGCCCGCTCGAGCTTAACAGCCACATGGCAGGTACGGTTTTTACCTGCGGAATGGCCCGGATTTTTTGCTGAACCGTTCCCGGGACGGCAGTATCATGAAAATAATTTTGCAGATCGGCTAACTGTTCCATAAAGTCCTGCTCGCTGAAATTGTTGGACGGGTTAAGTATGGAGGCGGTTAGGCGGTCGGTTCCCGGCGCACGGCCCATACCCAGGTCAATGCGGCCGGGGGCCAATGCTTCCAGCATCCGGAAGTTTTCGGCAACCTTTAATGTACTGTGGTTAGGCATCATTACCCCGCCTGAACCCACGCGGATATGTGTTGTTTGCGATGCCAGGTATGCCACCAATACTTCGGGGGTCGATCCTGCCAGGCTGCCGGTATTATGATGCTCTGATACCCAAAAGCGGGTATAACCTAATTGGTCGGTATACTTTGCTAACGTGATGGTTTCCTGCACGGCCTCACCGGCGGTAACGCCCTTACGGATGGGCGATTGATCGAGTACGCTAAGGCGAATTTCGTTTGTGTTCATTTGATACTAAAAACACAAAAATACGGAAGCTGTTGTAGTGTGATTGTAAAGATTTACTGACTGGAAATATTAATTGAAATGATATAAAAACACCACCTCACCCGTATAAGCCGGTTTTTTATAGCCTTCAATTTCCATCTCTACGCCAATGGTAGCTTTGGTTATGCCCCGCAAATTTACAATAGCTGCCAGTGTTGCCTTAAGCCGCACGCGGCTATCAACCACCACAGCTTGAGCAAAACGAATATTATCAATGCTATAATTGATCTGCATTTTAAGGTTTTGCACATCGGCTATTTGGTGCCAGAAATAAGGCA
>CAISKH010000149.1 GCA_903885865.1 uncultured Mucilaginibacter sp. | reverse complement strand
TACCAGCGGGGCATCTTTAAATGCATCGTCATAGGTAAGATCCGTAAGCATGGCCCTGCCTTTGCTGCCCGATAGGGTGAAATATTCTTTTTTGATCATTATAGGTAATATTACCACAATGCCATCAACTAACCAAATTTATAATTTCGTGCCCAGCAAATTAAAATGACCAGCATCACGTTTTTTAATGATCTCTTAATTTAAAAGCTGTTTTTTGAATGCTCATATTTGTTTTGGCAATAAAAGGCCATTTATTTATAAACATTCTAAATACAACTGTATGACAAAGGCTTGACACTGCTTCTGTTTTAGGATGTTATTTTTGTTGGGTCAAATTTAAAAACGCTTTGAAGTATTTAAAGGTAATAGCTTTTACGCATAAACAGATCGAGCTGAAGGAATTGGGTAAGTTGGTGATCTGCCAGGAAAACCTCACGGATAAGCTGCAACAGGCAAAAACCGAATTTGGTATATCCGAAATTTTCTATCTCGCTACCTGTAACCGCGTGGAGTTTGTAATGATAACCCCCGAGGTAGTTGACAAGGCATTTGCAAAAAAATTCATCGAAAAATTAGACATCGGCTTATGTGCTAATTACATGGGCGTTTTTGTTGATGCGGCTTCTATATATACCGATCAGGATGCGCTTAACCACTTGTTGCGTACCTCCTGCTCGCTGGAAAGTTTGATAGTTGGCGAGAAAGAGATACTGGCCCAGCTGCGAAAGGCATATGATGATTGCCGCGAGGCCGGCCTCACCGGCGATTGCCTGCGAATGTTTATGAACGCTGTGGTTAAAACCGCCAAGGAGGTTTACACTAATACCAACATATCACGCAACCCCATATCGGTAGTATCGCTGGCCTACCGCAAGCTAAAGGACCTTAAGCTTTGTACCAATGCCCGCATCCTCATTATAGGTGCCGGCGAAACCAACCAGAATATCTCGAAATATCTTCAAAAACACAAATTTTCAAACTTCGCGGTGTTTAACCGCACCCTGTCGAAGGCCCAGAAACTGGCTGACGACCTCGGCGGCGAAGCGTTTACTTTAGATGCTTTAAAAAATTATAATAAGGGCTTTGATGTAATTATTACCTGTACCTCATCAACCGAACCCATAATTACCACCGAAATTTATACATCCTTACTGAACGGCGAGACGACCAGGAAAACCATTGTGGACCTGGCTATCCCTAACGATACCGCGCCCGAAGTTTTGGAGCAGTTCCCGGTTAATTTTATCGAGGTATGTTCATTAAACGAAGTAGCCAAACGCAACCTGCAGGAACGCTACCAGGAGCTTACCCATGCCGAAGCCATTATTGAGGAAAACATAGCCGAGTTTTTAACCATGCTGAAACAGCGCCGCATTGAATTGGCTATGCGCGAAGTTCCCGAAAAAATAAAAGAAATTCGCAATACCGCCATTAATAGCGTTTTTGCCGAAGAACTGCAGGGTATGGACCAGCAATCGCGTGAGGTACTGGAACGCGTTATCAACTATATGGAGAAAAAATACATTAGCGTACCTATGGTAATGGCTAAGGATATTTTGATCAATAATAACTAAGCCCCCTCTAAATCTCCCCCAGTAGGGGAGACTTTTATGCGTACAATAATAATTAAATTCATAATCAGCTTATTATCAGTTGCTTTAAGTGTTCACGATTTTAGATCGTGAACGCCCGTGAACACTTCGTGAACGCTCGTGAACACTGACAAAACAGTGTCACCAAAACCCATTTTTCTTCCTTTTATATTTGTGATGTACGCGTGGCAGAACGCGCGCCGTTTACTCACCCCGACATCGTCCCGATAACTATCGGGGTCGGGGGGTGAGTAACCGGCGCGCAGACATTAACCGCCAACCCAATCAACTAATCTTTAATCTCCAATCTCTAATCTTCAACACCATGCACCACACCGCCGAGCGCCCCCTCTTTATCGAAATGATACGCACCCAGGCCAGCGAATACAGTGACCGTGCCCGCAAGGCCGGCGTGTTTGGCCGCATACCCGACAAGGAGCCGGGCCAGGGCTTGTTTACCGTTTATACCGGCAACCAATGGATTGAGCTGGAGCAGCAGCGCCCTATACCCAAACGACTGTTTGGCGAGTTGTGGTACCAGGGCGAGCTATGCATTTTGTTTGCCGATACCAATGCCGGCAAATCTGTGCTGGCCGTGCAAATAGGCAACAGCCTTACCCGCTGCGAGCCCATTGGCCCCTTCGCGGTGGAAGCCGAACCCTCCAATGTGCTGTATATTGATTTTGAGCTCACGGGCAAACAGTTCCAGCAGCGCTATAGTTCTACGCGGGGCAATCATGATTTTGGCAACGGGTTTTTCAGCGCCGAGTTTAACTGCAATGCTGAAATGCCGCCCGAGTTTAAAAATTTCGACGAATACGTTAACAACGCTTTGGAGTTTTATGTTAAAAACAAGGGCGCCGACGTGCTCATAATTGATAACATTACCTGCCTGCGCAGCGGCACCGAGCGCGCCGCCGATGCCCTGCCGCTCATGAAACACCTCAAGGCGCTTAAAACCAAGTACCAGTTAAGCATACTGGTGCTTGCCCATACGCCCAAGCGCAACGCGGCACACCCGCTGTCGGTAAACGATCTGCAGGGCAGCAAAATGCTTATCAACTTTGCCGATAGCGCCTTTGCCATCGGCAGCAGCACTACTGATACGGGCCTTAAATACCTCAAGCAGATAAAACAGCGCAATACCGCGCAGCTTTACGGCGAAAATAACGTATGCCTTTGCCGCATAAAAAAGGAGACTGATTTTTTGCTCTTTAACTTCGAGGGCCATAGCTATGAGCGCCGGCACCTGCTAACCAAACAGGAGGCACAGCGCCAACTGCTCGCCGCCAAAATTGCCGGCCTAAGCGCACGGGGCCTTAGTCAGCGGCAAATTAGCAGAGAGTTAAAAATTTCGTTGGGGTTGGTGAATAAGTTGATTTGAAGGGGGGATGATGTGCGCCTGCCTGCCGCAGGCAGGGATGTGCAAATGGGGCTTATCCCCACCGCGCGTCATCGCGAGCGTAGCGTGGCGATCTCTACACGATAGGTAAACTCTTAGTCGTCGAACATTTCATATAAATCTTTCCATTCAGGATTTAATGAACTTACCAATTGGTTTTTATAGGCCCTGCTTCTGTCTTTTAAGTGATTTCTCTGCCGATATGGCCTCTTCAATATTCGGATAGAAAATATAATAAACCAGTTTATTGCAATTATATTTCGCAGTAAAGCTTTTAGGGTAAGCTTTGTTTTTATGCTCCCATATTCTGCGTACTATATCAGATGTAACACCGATGTATAATACCGTGTGCATTTTGTTGGTTACGATGTATACACAGCCCCCTCTTTTAAATACCATATTGCAAATTAATAAATTATTGCTTTCCTATCGTGTAGAGATTGCCACACTCGTACATCGTTCGCAATGACGCGTGGGTTATGGTTTGGTTAAATATAGTCCTGACCCACCGCGTCATCGCGATCCGCCTAAAGGCGGAG
>CAISKH010000148.1 GCA_903885865.1 uncultured Mucilaginibacter sp. | reverse complement strand
TTTTCGGCGATGAAACAGTCCGAGCCCCATGTGGGGTATTTGTCTTTTACGGGAAGAATAACCGGCATATTAAGGAGGTAAAAGGTAAAAGCATAAAGGTAAAAGGTTTTACTTTTGCTTTAACTATAAATGTTGTGGTTATTTATAAAATAACCTACTTTAGCATACCAAAAGCGGAAATAGCTCAGCTGGTAGAGCATCTGTTTCCCAAACTGAAGGCCGCGGGTTCGAATCCCGTTTTCCGCTCTAAAACACCGTATCCTCCACTTCCTTCTGATGTTCCGGATAATCAGTTGTATAATGCAACCCCCGGCTCTCCTTACGCATCATGGCTGATTTTACGACGATAAACGATACCTGTATCAAATTACGCAGCTCACAAAGTTTTACAGATAGCTTGGTGCGCTTATAAAACTCTTCCGTTTCTTCATATAATAAACCCAGGCGGCGCATGGCCCGCTCCAAACGGAAATCGGAGCGCACAATCCCTACATAATCACTCATCAGCTTTTGCATTTCGCGGATATTGTGGGTTACCAGGATATCTTCGTTGGATAGTTGTACGCCTTTCTCATCCCAATCGGGTATATTTTCGGGGATAGTAATGGTATTAAATTGGCCGATGGCATTTTTATAAATGCGATGCGCGAAAACCAATGCCTCTAATAAAGAATTGGATGCTAACCTGTTAGCGCCATGCAAGCCGGTTGATGAGCATTCGCCGCAGGCATATAAGCGCATAATAGATGAGGCACCTTCATGATCAACCATAACACCGCCGCACATATAATGACAGGCCGGCGATACAGGTATCATATCTTTAGTCATATCAATACCTATCTCTAAACACTTGGCATATATATTAGGGAAATGCGTTAAAATATCCTTTTTGCTGCGGTGCCTTATATCGAGGTAAACATAATCTTCGCCCGATTTCTTTATTTCAGCATCAATGGCCCTTGCCACAATATCGCGCGGGGCCAATGACTTTCGTTCATCATACTCCTGCATAAATTCTTCGCCGTTGGTCCGTTTCAATATCCCGCCAAAACCGCGTACCGCTTCCGAAATTAAAAATGAAGGGTAATCGCCGGGATTATATAAAGCGGTTGGATGAAATTGTATAAACTCCATATTGCGCACCTTGCCCTTGGCCCGGTAAACCATGGCCACGCCATCGCCGGTAGCTATAGTGGGGTTAGTCGTTACCGAATAAATATGCCCGGCGCCACCCGAAGCCATAACCGTAATCTTTGATAAAATTTTTTTTACCTGGTTATTTATAGTGTTTAGCGCATAGATACCATAACAAGTAATATCGGTTGTTGATTTATCTACAAACGCTCCCAAATGATGTTGAGTAATCAAATCTACAGCGAAATAATGCGTTAGTATTTCAATATTAGGATTTTTATGTATCTCCTCTAATAAGGACCTTTCGATCTCAAAACCCGTTATATCCTTATAATGCAAAACCCTGAATTCGGAGTGGCCGCCTTCTTTTGCCAGGTCGTAAAAACCTTCATTTGTTTTATCAAAACTGGTTCCGTAATCAATTATTTCGTTAATACGGTCCGGTCCTTCTTTAACTACAATTTCAACAACTTCTTTATCACAAAGGCCGTCACCAGCAATTAAGGTATCGTTGATATGTTTTTCAAAGGAATCTTCCTTTTTATCAACAACAACGGCTACCCCGCCCTGGGCATATTTTGTATTTGATTCATCTTCGTTTGATTTGGTAACTATCAGTACCTTACCATGATTAGCTGCTTTTAGTGCAAAACTTAACCCGGCAATGCCCGAACCCACTACCAGGAAATCCACGTATCTGGACATAAAATAGGTATTAGCTGTGTAAAATTATTTCGTATGTTAACAATAGGGTTCAAAGATGTTAATTTTGTGTAAGCAAAAAACTAACAAATAATTAATTAGTGAATAACCTTACTTTTTATTGATAATAGAAACATTTTTTAAGCGACTTTTGAGCCGGTTTAACAACAAAGCTAACATTATAACAAGCAATAAAATATCAACAAATAAGTTTTTAAAATAAAAGTTGATAATTATACTCTACTAATAATCAATATTATAATTAAAAAGAAAAGTATATTTTATGTTAATAAATAGTTAAAAACAAACTTATACCACCAACTGATAAATTTTTTTAAACATAACTAACACACCAATAACAATAGTTTCTTTTTATATATAAAACTAATTGTTATTAATTGAATTGTTGAAATGGATATCTTCGAAGAAATAAACCTGAAAGGCTATGTGGAGGAAATGATAGACCCCACCCTCGACCTTTTTGATGAAATAGAAAAACTTAAAAAAGAAAAAAATGCGGTTATACTTGCTCACTATTACCAGGATGCTGATATACAGGACATTGCAGATTATATTGGAGATAGTTTGGGCCTTTCGCAGCAAGCCGCTAAAACCGATGCCGATATTATCGTATTCGCAGGGGTGCATTTCATGGCCGAGACCGCTAAAATATTATCACCCGCCAAAAAGGTCCTATTACCCGACCTGAAAGCCGGCTGTTCGTTAGCTGATAGTTGTCCGCCGCATTTATTTAAAAAGTTTATGGAGCAATATCCTGATCACGTAGTGATTACTTACGTAAACTGTACGGCCGAATTAAAGGCGATGAGCGATATAGTTTGTACCTCAAGCAACGCGATAGGGATAGTTGAAAGTTTGCCTAAGGACCAAAAGATCATATTCGGGCCTGATAAAAATTTAGGGGCCTATGTAGCAAAAAAAACCGGGCGTGACCTGGTTTTATGGAACGGCGCCTGTATGGTACATGAAATATTTTCGAGAGAGAAAATTACTAAATTAAAAGAAAGACATCCCGGCGCTAAACTACTGGCCCACCCCGAATGCGAGGATGCAATATTAAAAATGGCCGATTATATTGGCTCAACAACCGGGATATTTAAATATGCCACCAATCATCCTGACAAAGAATTTATAGTAGCTACCGAGCCCGGTATCATTCACCAGATGCAAAAAAACAACCCGCATAAAGTGTTTATACCCGCCCCACCAAACAATAATTGCGCCTGTAATGATTGCCCCCACATGAAACGAAATACGCTGGAGAAGCTTTATTTATGCCTCAAAATTGAGCTACCAGAAATAGAAGTTCCGCAACATATTATTGAAAGGGCTGTAAAACCTATTGAAAGGATGTTGGAGGTATCGGCGCGGTTGGGCTTGTAGAGATAGATAAAATCATTTATAATATGTTTGATAATAAAGAGAAAACCAATATAGAAGCATTAGGAGAGTTCGGCCTGATCGATCATCTGACTAAAAATATTCAGATGGTGCAAAAAAGCACGGTTAAAGGGGTAGGTGACGACGCCGCGGTGCTTGATTTTAAAGGGAAAAGAATACTGGTATCTACCGATATACTGCTGGAAGGCATTCATTTCGACCTGGCATATACACCTTTAAAGCACCTGGGCTATAAAGCCATACAGGTAAACCTGAGCGATATTTATGCCATGAATGGTACGGCTACGCAGGTTACGGTATCCATAGGTATGTCGAGCAAGTTCCCGATAGAAGCGGTTGAAGAATTATATGAAGGCATTTATATAGCCTGCGAAAAATATGGTGTTGACCTGGTGGGCGGCGATACGTCCTCCTCAAAACAAGGATTGGTATTAAGTGTAACAGCAATAGGCTATGCTAACCCGGAAGATGTGGTTTACCGCGACGGCGCGCAGGAAGGCGACCTGATATGTGTATCGGGTGATCTGGGAGGGGCCTATGTTGGCCTGCAATTACTGGAGCGAGAAAAGTTGATCTATTTGGAGAACCCAAATATTCAACCCGACCTGGAAGGCAAGGATTACATTGTTGAGCGCCAGCTGAAACCCGAAGCAAGGAAAGATATTATAGAACTGCTAAAAGAAATTGAAGTGAAGCCAACGGCGATGATAGATATTTCGGATGGTTTGGCTTCCGAGATCATGCATATCTGCAAACAAAGCAGGAAAGGCTGTAGTATATACGAAGAAAAAATTCCGCTCGACCCCATGACCTTTGAAACGGCCCGCGAGTTTAACCTTGACCCTACCGTATGCGCCCTGAGCGGCGGCGAAGATTACGAACTGCTGTTTACCGTGAAACAGGCTGATTACGAAAAGATAAAGTTTAAAATGGATATCACCATCATCGGCCATATTACCGAGCCGGCTTCGGGGTGTAATTTGATTACGAAGAGCGGGAATGTTCATGCGTTAAAAGCGCAGGGCTGGAACGCGTTTAACCCCCCAACCCCCTGAAGGGGGGGCTTTTTATAAGTAGCGGTTTTTAATTAAGTTCTTCAACTCCCCCTTCAGGGGGTTGTGGGGCATCGTCATCCAAATACTTCTGATCCAGCTGCTTATTAGCCTTTGCCCCCAAACTCTTAATTTTCTCGGCAGTTTTGGTGAGGTTGCCATTACCTTCGGTTAGTTTATTGATAGCGCCATCATAGGCGCTTTGGCTTTGTTTGAGGTTTTTGCCTATGTTTTCCATATCGGCAACAAAGCCAACAAATTTGTCGTACATCCGTCCGCTTAATTGTGCAATTTCCAGCACGTTTTTGTTTTGGCGCTCCTGTTTCCATATACTGGCAATGGTGCGAAGGGTAGCCAGCAGGGTTGAAGGACTCACAATTACCACCCGCTTGTCCCAGGCGTCGCTGAACAGTTCAGAATCAATCTGTACCGCGAAACTGAACGACGATTCTATAGGGATAAACAGCAACACAAAATCAGGCGAATTGATCTGGTACAGGTCGTGGTAATTTTTTGACGATAAACCCTGCACATGATTGCGGATAGATTCCACATGAGCCTTTGAATATAATTTACGCTCATCCTCTGTTTCACAATTAACCAGCCGCTCATAAGCGATCAGTGATACTTTCGAGTCGATAATTAAATGCTTTTCATCGGGCAGGTCAATAACCACATCGGGTTGCAGGCGGCTGCCGTCAATGCCGGTTAAACTGGCCTGTAGCCGGTATTCCTGATCCTTAACAAGGCCCGAGCGTTCTAATACCCGTTCCAAAATAACTTCGCCCCAGTTGCCCTGCTTTTTGTTATCGCCTTTCAGGGCCTTGGTCAGGTTTTTAGCCTCGTCGCTTATTTGCTGGTTCAGCTCCATCAACTGGGTAATAACACCTTTCATGGTATTGCGTTCGGCGGCTTCCATGTTATAAACTTTGTCTACCTTATCCTCAAAAGCTTTCAGGTTTTCCTTTAGCGGATTAAGTATGATATCCAAATTGGTACGGTTTACATCAACAAACTCTTTCGATTTTTCTTTCAGCAGTTTCTCGGCAACGTTCTCAAACTCTTTTTGAAACTTTTGTTGTATTTCCTGTATGCTTTTTTCCTGCTCGCTTAAACGCTGGCGCTGGGCAACAAATGATTCTTCAGCCTTGGCTATCCGGTTTCTTTCAACCTGTAATTCCTGGTTTAATAGGGTTGTTGCCGCATCATACCGTGCACGTTCATCCTGCAATAATTTATCGGCTTTATCACGCTCCAAACCCAGGCCGCGCGCGCGCTCCTCGGCTTTGGCCAGCGATATGTTCAAAGCATTATTGTCGTTTTTAAGGCGGGAAAACTCATCTGCCGATATACCGTCAGCAGACCCCGGCCGTTTCAAAAACAACCATACAGACACTAAAAGAAAAATAGCAGAAACAACTAAAATGGCAACGGTCATTTTGATAAAAATATTAGCAAAACGAAGGTATGAAAAATTAGTAAAAGAAGGATACGGGAACTAAAAGATGTTATTTTAACTGGTGCTTCAACCACACAGACTTACGATTTTTTAGCGGCAGCGTTGTCTTTATTTGCTTTTTCCTGGCCAATGCCCATGGTGAGCGCCGTTAAACCGGCCATGCTGCCCAGTTGCATGGTATCCACTGCCGAACTGGGTACAATTACAATGGTTGAGTTTTGCTTCAAACCCTCATAGAGCATATTCATTGCCCTTAAATGCAGCGCAACCGGGTTGTCTGCGTAGGTGAGTGCCGCTTCGGCAAACTTCTCGGCCACCTGCCTTTCCGAATCTCCCAGTATCACACGGGCCTGCCGTTCTCTTTCGGCCTGCGCCTGCATTGACATGGCGTTTTCCAATGCCGATGGGATCAAAACGTCTTTGATCTCTACAGAATTCACATTAACGCCCCAGGGTTCTGTACGTTCATCAATAATTTTTTGCAGCACGCCGCTGATCTTCTCTCTTCCTTCAAGCATGTCTGATAGCATAGTCTTCCCGATAACATCGCGCAAGGCGGTTTGCGAGGCCCAGCTTATCGCGCTTTTATAGTCGGCTATTTCAAGAGCGGCTTTTTTCTGGTCAAACACCCTCCAAAAAAGTACCGCGTCAACATCAACCGGAACAGTATCCTTGGTAAGCGTTTTTTCGGCCTTAAAAGAGGTGGTAATTACACGGGTATCTATCCAGTAGGGTATAGTGTCTAATATGGGGATAATGAAAAACAGCCCCGGCCCCCTGAGCGA
>CAISKH010000147.1 GCA_903885865.1 uncultured Mucilaginibacter sp. | reverse complement strand
CCCATCAGCAATAAGTTTGCAAAGGTGCGCTCGCCGTAACCGGTAAAAAATCCGAGCGCTATTATTAACACGCCTATAGCTATAGCTGCCAGGCTCCGGGTTTTTGCTTTACCGCTAAATTCAAATTGTTCGTTAAAACTATTAGGAGTTTCCATTAAATTTCAATTCTTATAAAGTTTGTAAATGGTGAACATATTGGACCACTTTCCAGCGTTCCTCAGGTGCAAGCTGCGAAGCGTATGATCCCATTGCGTTTACACCATAAGTAATAGTATGATAAATTTTACCATCGGTAAGGTCCTTCATAGCGCCCCCGCGCGATGATTGCCCTTTTGAGTATGATGGCGGCGGCCCAAAACCGTGCGCCGTAACTATGCCATCGCCCTGCCCGGTAACACCGTGGCACGGAGAGCAAAATGTTGTAAACAGAGCCTTACCATCAGCTAAATTTTGCGGTGTAGCTGCCAATGGATTGGTAACCTCTAAACTTGCCTGGTCATATCCCGCTTTTGTGTTCGGGTAGTCAAACCGTACAAATCCTACAGGCGTAGTGCCTGCCGGCGGTAACTGCGCTGTTTTACCATCCTTAAAATTCGGGTTTTTCTGATCCGGATCAAAGGCAATGTGTTCATACATATTGGGGGCATATTCCCAACCGGTACTCCGCTTACTATCGCATGATGTAACCAACACCGATGCAGTAATAGTGATAACCGCTAAACCCAATATTCTAAATTTATTCATAGCTAACATATTTTCTGTCGTTATGCTTAACTTCAACTGCTCCTGCTTCTTTTAGTAAATTAGTAATGTCGTCATGAGGTATATTTCCTTTAGCGTCAATAGCTATTACAAAACGGTCATTGGTCGCCCTGAAATCCATCACCCGCGGTGCACGACCGGGGAACAGGTGTGTGGAGTAAAAAAAAGTAAAGCCCATTCCAAATGCTGCAAATAACACCGACCATTCAAACGTAGCCGGGATAAAATCGGGTACGGCAAAGTGGGGCTTTCCGCCTATGTTCATTGGCCAGTCATGTACCAGGAAATAATAGACCAAACTAAATATGGTTGTTCCGCCTAAACACCCGAACATAAAAGCCGCATAACCTAAACGGGAATCTTTTATGCCCAATTTCGCTTCAATACCATGAATAGGCATAGGTGTATACACATCATAAATAGGGATACTGTTTTTTTGCAATTTATCAATCCCGTGCATCATGTCGTCCGGGTCGTCAAAAAGGCCTAATATAAATTTCGTGCTGCTCATAGTTTATGCGTTTTCGTATTCTGATACCTCAACACTATCAAATTTTATTAAATTTTTCTTGTAGAACGTCACTTTCTCTGCCTCAAGGTGCCCTTCCTCCAATTCTTTAAGTTTGGCTTGTTCGCTTTGTTCTTTCAGCAATAATTTCACTTCGGCCATCGCTATAGAAGGGAATACCCGTATAAACAAGAGGAATAAAGTAAAGAATACGCCTATTGAACCAATAAATACGCTTACATCAACCCAGGTTGGGTAAAACATGGCCCAGCTTGACGGAAGATAATCGCGGTGCAGCGAAGTAACAATAATCACGAAGCGCTCAAACCACATCCCGATATTTACGATAATTGATAATACCCATGACATAGGGATATTGGTACGCACCTTTTTGAACCACATTACCTGCGTCATGAGCACATTACAGCCATACATCATACAGCCGGCCCACCAGTAGGGGCCAATAAACCTGTTCAGAAACGTATATTGTTCGTATTCGCCGCCTGAGTAATAGGCAATAAAAAATTCTGTAATATAAGCCACACCCACAATTGATCCGGTTAACAAAATGATCTTGTTCATGGATTCAATATGGAACATAGTGATATAGTTCTCTAAGCCTAATACTTTACGGGTAACCAGCAATAAGGTTTGCACCATGGCAAAACCTGAAAAAATGGCCCCGGCAACAAAGTATGGGGGGAAAATGGTAGTGTGCCATCCCGGTTCAAGCGATGTAGCAAAGTCCATGGATACCACGCTGTGAACTGATAACACCAGCGGGGTTGATATACCTGCTAATATTAACGATACAGTTTCAAAGCGTTGCCAGGTTTTTACCGAACCTGTCCATCCAAATGAAAGGACAGAATATACACGGCGATACCAGCCTTTTCCGCGGTCGCGGATGGTGGCAATATCGGGCAGTAAACCGGTATACCAGAATAACAACGATACCGAGAAATAAGTTGAAATGGCAAATACGTCCCATATCAATGGCGAGTTAAAGTTAACCCATAACGAACCGTACTGGTTAGGCAGTGGTAAGCAATAAAGTGCCATCCACGGGCGGCCCATGTGGCAAACCACATAAGTAGCCGCGCAAATTACCGCGAAGATGGTCATCGCTTCAGCAGACCTGTTAATAGAGTTGCGCCATTTTTGACGGAACAATAAAAGCACAGCTGAAATAAGCGTTCCGGCGTGGCCTATACCTACCCACCATACGAAACCGGTAATATCCCAGGCCCATCCTACAGTTTTATTCAGGCCCCATGAGCCTATACCATACCAAAATGTCCAGCTTACGGCAAACACCCAAAGGCAGGCGCCTAATGATGCCACTGTAAAACCTATCCACCAGGCTTTATTAGGTTTATTTTCAACAGGGAACAGAACATCATCTGTAACTTTGGCATAGGTGATACCTTTACCCGTTACCAGTGGTTCCCTTATTATCGATTCTTTATGAGATGCCATATATAGCTATTGTAAATATTAAGCTTCTAATTCAGTTGTATTTCTAACTTTAACCTGGTAACCAATACCGGGTTGCACATTTAACTCTTCCAATACGTAATAGGTTCTTTCGCTTCTTAATGCCTTCGATACTTCCGAGTTCGGATCTTTTCCGTTACCGAACACGATAGCGTTAGCAGGGCATGTTTGCTGGCAAGCCACCTTAATATCGCCGTCTTTAACAGGGCGTTTCTCAATTTTAGCTTTTAATTTACCTGCCTGTATGCGTTGTATGCACATAGAGCATTTTTCCATAACCCCGCGGAAACGGGTAGTTACGTCAGGGTTTAATACTAACTGGGTATGTTGTTCTGCCAGGTAGTTTTCAAAGCGCGAATCGTTCCAGTAGTTAAACCAGTTAAAACGACGAACTTTGTACGGACAGTTGTTAGCGCAATAACGTGTACCTACGCAACGGTTGTAAGCCATGTGGTTCAACCCTTCTGATGAGTGGACAGTAGCTAATACCGGGCACACTGTTTCGCAGGGTGCATGTTCGCAATGCTGGCAAAGCATAGGCTGGTGAACAACCGATACATTATTTAAATTAGCCAGTTTATCAATTTCTCTTTCTTCGGTTATGCTTTTGCCTTCTTCGTTAATGCTGTAATAACGGTCTATGCGTATCCAATGCATTTCGCGGCGGCGGCGAACTTCGTCCCTGCCAACAACCGGAACATTGTTTTCGGCGTTACAGGCAACCACGCAGGCGCCGCAACCGGTACAGGCGTTAAGGTCAATAGCCATTACCCAGTTATATGGCGAGTTTTTATACTCTGTGTCGCTATAATCTTCCCACAAACTCTTGTAATCTTTATGCGCACCATCCTTACCGCTGTTTTTGTAAGGATTTTTCTTGTACTCGGTAAATGATGCTTCGCGGATATTGTTACGCCCTTCGTATGAGTGGTGTGTTTGGGTTTGGGCCAAAATTATACTATCGCCCGTTGCCGAAACTGCGGCCACACCGGTTGTCTGGAAAGTACCGTTACGGAAGCTATGAAAAGGAAACGCATTTTTACCTACTCCTGATTCAATTACAACACCGCCTTTTGCACGGCCATAACCAACTGCTACTGATATTGTGCCCTCTGCCTGGCCGGGTTGCAATAATACCGGTAAAGCAATAGAAGTTCCATTCACATCAATAGTAATTACGTCGCCTTCCTGCAGGTTTAATTTTTTAATATCGGTTAATGAAATAGCGGCAAAGTTATCCCAGGTTACTTTTGATACCGGGTCGGGCAGTTCCTGCAACCACGGATTGTTTGCACGTTTACCATCGCGCATGGCTACGGTTTGGTACAGGTGCAGTTCCATTTTATTGTCGCCCGGAGCGGCCAACTGTGCACTTTGCGCTAAAATAGTTTGTGCAACAGCATTGAGGTCGCGGCTAAACGAATAAGAACCTGCTGGTTTGTCGGCTACTTTTATAAAGCCGGTTTGCAATACGGTTTCCCAGCCTTTCTGGCCCGACAGGCCGCCTTGTGCTAATATATTTTTGTCCCAGTTATTTCTAACATAAGTATAATAAACAGGTACGGTGTTGTTTGACCATATTAACAGGCTTTCTTCGGCCTGGCGGGTATTATATACCGGGTTAATGGTTGGTTGCAATACGGTATAATAACCTGCTACTGCGCTATCATCGCCCCATGACTCCAAATAATGATGGTTTGGCGCAACAACATTACAAACAGCGGCTGTTTCGTCCATGTGGTCGGCAAAAGATACTTTCAACGGCACTTTAGCCAGTGCGGCTGTTAATTCCTTTGCGTTATAATAATCATAAACCGGGTTAGCGTTCATGAACAATACTGCAGCAACATCACCAGTTTTGGCTTCGTTAATAAACTCAACCAGTTCAGCGTCGTTACCAGCGTACTGGTTTGAGCTGTTATCCAAGTCGATGGTAGTACCGTAACTGCCTAAAGCGGCGTTTATGGCGTTAACCAAAACCTGCGTGGCAACATCGTTTGATCCGGCTACTACCAGCGCTTTGCCTTTTGCCTTTTGCAATTCTTTTGCAGCAAGTATAATGGCGTTGTTGGTAGCGTTATCGCTCAATTTTTTTGAGCCCAACAGCGTAGTGCCTGTAGTAATAGCATTGTATAAATTAATTAAAGCTATTCCTTCTTCTGAAGGTTTAAGCGGAATACGCACGTCGGCATTGGTACCGGCCAAACTCATACCTGTTTCAAACTGGATATGGCGCGACATTTTCTTGCCCTGCAATGATTTGTTATTCCGGTTTTGTACGTATTGCGCGGTAAATTCAACCGGCGATATCCATGATCCAAGGAAATCGGCGCCGAAACTTACAATAACATCAGCCTTATCAAAATGATAATGCGGCAATACGGCTTTACCAAAACTGTTTTGATTGGCCTGGATAATACCTGTATACGAAACCGCGTCGTAAGTGACGTGTTTAGCGCCGGGGAACTGGCCAATAAAGTCAGCAATTACAGCCAGTGTCGACGGGCTGGTAACCGTTGATGAAACGATGCGTATTTTTTTACCTGCATCCTTAATTTTAGCCAGTTCTAATTTAACATAATCATCCAGGTCGCTCCATTCTTTTTCAGCACCATCCTGTACTGGGGCCTTTACTCGGCTAACATCATACAGATCTAAAACAGATGCCTGGGCCGATGCGCTTAAACCACCTCTTGCTAAAGCATCATTGGGGTTGCCTTCAATTTTAATGGGGCGGCCCTCGCGGGTTTTAACCAAAATAGCATGGCCCTCGAAAGTTGACGCATAATAGTTGGCTATACCGGGAGTTATCTCCTCGGGTTTAATTAAATAAGGTATAGATTTATGTACAGGCACCCTTTGGCAGGCAGCCAGTGTAACTGCTCCCACACCATAGCCCACGGCCTTTAAAAAGTCGCGCCGGGGCGTTTTGCCTAATAAACCATCTCCGCTTAAAACATCTTCGATAGGAATAGGTTCCGCGAACTCATGTTTATTTTTCTCAACAAATTCCGGCGTGTTGTTTAGCTCTTCTAAACCTTTCCAGTATTTTTTATTGCTATCCATTTAAGCTGTACTATAAACTGTTATGCTAAGTTCTTTTAATTAATAATGGCACTTGCCGCATTCAATACCACCTAATTGAGCCGGGGTAACTTTCACGCCTCTTTTAATCAGGTCATGCACCTGTATCATATTTTCATAATACGCGTTGCCTTTCATATTAATGTCTGTGCGTTTGTGGCACTGTATACACCATTTCATAGTAAGCGGCGAGTACTGATAAACCTCTTTCATGGTTTCAACCGGGCCATGGCAGGTCTGGCATTTTAAGCCGCCAACTTTTACGTGCTGCGAGTGATTAAAATAAGCAAAATCAGGCAGGTTATGAATACGTATCCATTGTATAGGCCTTGCTTTGGTACTATCGTATTTTTGGGTTTGAGGGTCGTAACCCAGCGCGTCATATATCTTTTGTATTTCAGGCGATGCAGTTTTGCTGCTTAATGTCCTGTCAATTGTTTTATGACAGTTCATACAAACATTTAATGAGGGTATAGACGCGTTTTTTGATTTAAAAGCGCCCGAATGACAATACTGGCACTCAATTTTCATGATACCCGCGTGCAGGTCGTGAGGAAATTTAATGGGCTGCACCGGCTGGTAACCTGTATGTACATTAGTGTTCCATAAAGCAAACCAGGTCCAGCTGCCTAAAGCAAACGTACCGCAGAACAGGATAAAGAATACCAGTTTTTTATTTTTTGCCAGCTTCTTTACAGTGGCCCAACGGTCAACAGGAATAGCCTCTTCGCTAACCTCTTCTTCAATTATTGGTACGCCCCCTTTGGAAAGCAAACGCTCTAAAGTGGCTACAACCCTGTTTAATACCAATATGATAATAAATGCCAGGATGATAACCCCGATCAAGCCAAAAACCACCAGGTTGCTTGGACCCGATGCTTCGGCAGTTGCCGCAGCCGGAGCGGGTGTAGCAGCTTGCTCTTTTTTCCACTCGGCGCGTACGTAGGCTAAAATATTAGCCACGTCAGCGTCTTGCAGGCTGGGGAAGGCCGGCATCCCGGCCTGGTTATATTGAGTAAAGATACTTACCGCTCTCGGTTCTTTGGCTGCTATTAAGGCCTGGTTATTCTGAATCCACTGCGTTAGAAATTTATCATCAGTTTCTTTTGTCATAACCGGCCCCAAAGCCGGGCCAGTCATACGCTGGTCGATCTTATGACAACCGGTACAGCCGCTTGATTTAAATAAGGCCTCGCCTTTTGCGGCGTCCCCCTTTGCGGCGTCGCCTTGCGCCTTAGCAGTAAATCCCAAAACAGTAAAACAGGCAAGCAGTAAAACCGATCCGGAAAATTTTTTAAAAATTAATGAGATGCTTCTCATAAAGTGTATTGATGCTAAATATTAATTGTATAAGTGTTTTGAAACTGATTAAAGACTACAGCTTTCATCGGATTTTTCAGCCACAAAAGTATAATTTATTAAATAATCGGTGACATCTAAATGACAGCAATAACTAATTTATAACAATTCTAAATAAATCCTAAAAAACAGGTTAAATCTTCCGTTTTCTTAACAAAGTATTACCAGTTTAAATTACTGGCATTAAATATGCGCAATTGTTTATTGCCCTAACAGCCAGGCAAATATTAACGGAACAACAATCGTAGCGTCTGATTCAACAATAAATTTGGGGGTATGGATGTCCAGTTTTCCCCAGGTAATTTTTTCGTTAGGTACGGCGCCCGAATAGGAACCATACGAAGTTGTGGAGTCGGATACCTGGCAAAAATAACTCCAGAAGGGTATCTCGTGCATCTCCATATCCTGGTAAAGCATGGGCACCACACATATCGGGAAATCGCCGGCTATACCGCCGCCCACCTGGAAAAACCCTATGCCCTTGCCTCCCGAGTTTTTTATATACCAATTGGCCAGCCACGCCATGTACTCAATACCGCTTTTCATGGTAACGGCTTTAATTTGCCCTTTTATAACATAAGATGCAAAGATGTTGCCCATAGTTGAATCTTCCCAGCCGGGTACAACTATCGGCAGTTTCTTTTCGGCAGCGGCCAGCATCCATGAATTTTTAGGGTCAATTTCATAATACTGCTCCAAATCACCGCTTAACAGCATCTTATACATATACTCGTGCGGAAAATAGCGTTCACCACTATCATCGGCATCCTTCCATAATTTATGGATATGTTTTTGCAAACGCCTGAAAGCTTCTTCTTCTGGTATGCAGGTATCGGTTACGCGGTTATAATGATTTTCAAGCAGGTCCCATTCATCCTGCGGACTCAAATCACGATAGTTAGGCACGCGCTTATAATGCGAGTGCGCCACCAAATTCATAATATCCTCTTCCAGGTTGGCGCCCGTACATGATATGATAGCTATTTTATCCTGCCGTATCATTTCGGCCAGCGAAATACCCAGCTCCGCGGTGCTCATGGCCCCGGCAAGGGTTACCATCATTTTACCGCCTTCGGCTAAATGGGTTTCATAACCTTTGGCGGCATCCATTAACGCGGCGGCATTAAAATGCAGGTAATTTTTTTCAATAAATTGGGATACGGGCCCCTTTGGAATACTCATTTTATAGATATAAACAGATACAGGCGCAAAAGTAGGTATTTTGATGAAAAGAGAATTTTTAATTTCTCAAACAATTTCTTAAAATTTATCTTCGCCCATATATCATTCATGAGAAAAGTTTTAGCGTTCCTTATTATAATTAGTATAACAGAAAGTTTACAGGTGGTTAACGGGCAAAATATGGTGCCTAAATTTATCCGCCGCATGTATTTTAATAAGGATACCAGCAAGCACAGCAGCTTTATCTACCTGCCTATTCTTACATCAGCACCCGAGACTGGTATTGAGATTGGCGGCGCGGGTTTATACTCTTTTTATACCGATACGCTCCATCATGATACCCGCGTTTCAAGCATATATGGCTATGCTTCTTTAACCACAAAAGGCCAAAACCGCTTGAGTTTAAACACCAATTACTGGACACCAGGAAACAAACTTCATTATACCGCTTATACTGGTGTAATAAATTTCCCGTCGGATTTTTATGGAATAGGCAATAATACCCATTTAGCCGATAAGGAACATGTTGGTGAGCACAGGTATAAACTAACCTTTGGTATCGAAAAACTGGCAGCCAGTAATGTTTACATTGGGTTGGTATCGGGCGCAGTAAAATTTAACTTTGAAAACTATAACCTTTATGGCATATTCCATATCGACCCTTTAGTGGAAAACCGGGACGGCGGCGAGTTTGCATACATTGGGCCGAGTTTTAATTACGATACCCGCAACAACAATACCTATACCACCAAAGGAATGATTGTTACCGCCTATTTTAATGCCATGCACGGTGTTTTAGCCGACAATGGCTACGTGGGCGGGTTTTTCAATATAGAATACTCTCAATTTTTCGCTTTAAATAAAAAACTGGTTTTGGGGGTTGATGTGCAGGAGCAGAGCTTAGTTGGCGGCCGCTCGCCGTTTTATTTATTGCCCCAAATGGGTAGCGACGAAATGATGCGCGGGTATTACAGCGGCCGTTACCGCGACCGTAACTTTATAGCCGGGCAAACCGAGCTGCGATACCGTATTAACCCGCGTTTTGGCCTGGCAGGCTTTGTTGGCACCGGCGAAGTGTTTCATGATACATTTAGTGCCCAGCAGCTAAAACCCAACTATGGCGGCGGTATACGTTACTTTTTTGATCTGGAGAAAGGCCTTAGCGTAAGGTTTGACTACGGCGTTGGCCAAAAACCAACCGGCGAAGAACGCGAAAGTGGTTTTTATGTTGGATTGGGGCAATCTTTTTGATGTGCAGATGCGTGGATATGCAAATGTGCAGATTAAAAAACTAAGCTTCAGGACTACGTGTAATAAATTTAAAGAATAATTCATTTGCATATCTGCACATCCGCACATATGCACATAACTACACGCGTACCAGGAAATCCTCCTTAGCCCTTCCTGTTTTAAAAAATACCAACCCTATCCAAAACAAATCGATAGTAATCGTTACCCGCGGGTGCGCCTTTATTTCTGCCCATGCCTCTTTCATTTCTTCGCTCCAGTAAATATCATCAAAAATAAGCAGCGTGTTTTCATGCACTTTGGGTAGGCACCACGCAAGGTATTGCAGGGTAGCCCGTTTCTGGTGATTGCCATCAACAAATACAAGATCGAGTTGGGATAATTTATCAATCACGCCGGGCAGGGTGTTGTCAAAATTGCCAGTTATTAATTCAATACCGGCTAATCCGGCTTTGTTAAAGTTTTCTTTAGCTATGGCCGCTGTTTCGGGGCAGCCCTCCAACGTGTAAACTTTTGCACGGGGCGCGGCTTTTTGCAGGTAGATGGTGGTAATACCTAAACAGGTACCCAATTCAATACTATTTTTTGGTTG
>CAISKH010000146.1 GCA_903885865.1 uncultured Mucilaginibacter sp. | reverse complement strand
GTTACCAGCTCGGGGTATTTGTTTAATAACGTTTTGGCGGGCGGATAGTTCGACTGCGAAATTGCCAGCGCGCCGGCCCTCCTGTCAATCAAATTACCTTCATCAAATAGCCGCTTAATATCCTCAAATAGTTTATCGTCAATAAATTTACCCACTAATCTCCACAAATTTGGATTTATTTCCCGCCCTGCCGCCCAGCGCTCGTGGATGTAATCGCTTATAATATAGGCCAGGTCCCTGTTTGCCCTGCTGTCTAGTCCTATTATTTTGCCAACTTCTTTACCGGTAAAAAATGCCCGTAATACCATTTGGTTCCAGGCGTTTTGATCTAAGTATTTGGCAGGGTAAGGATTATGGTACATAACGGCTTCCATAACATTGCCCATATTGCTGCGTACACCTTCCGAACATCTTTTAACCCATATCTCCGGGTACTTCAATAATGGTAGCGCCGAATACAGGGCTTCCAGTTCGCTCATTTCGGCCGCCAAAAACAGGTTCTCAATTTTGTGGAAATATTCTGCCTGGTCAGTTGCATCTAAATTCAATAACAGGTAAGCACGGGCCAGGCGGTCAATACCCCATCCATCCACAGAAAAACCCGGGACTATGGCATCCAACCGTTTTATTTGTTCGGGGCTGATGTCGATCACCGCTTTCCCGGTTTTGCGTGGAATTAACACAAAAGTGGTATTTAACGCGCGTTCCTCATCCAGCCAGGCAACAACATCAGGCGCGGCATTCGCCTTAATGATCTCTTTTATAACCGTTTTAATTTCTTCCACTTTGTTAGTTAAACATGCATCACCACAACATAATCTATTATCAGCGCGGCTGATATGATCAATAAGCCAAAAAACTCGCGCGTGTTTTCAATAAAAGGTTTTTCGGCCTGCATGGTTTCCACCAGGCTCGGCTTTTTGTATTTAAATATCCAGTCGCGCACACCATCTTTATCAAAGAAAAGTTTAACCGCATAGATCAGGTAAAAGGTAGTTAAACCTATATATAGGTTCGGATGGTACAAGCCGAAAACGGCCAGCCCGCAGCAAGCAGCCACCGCCAGGTAAATAGGCACCCATAGGTACCAGTCGATATCGTTCAGGTTGAGATAAGCGAATACCAGGAACGACAGGCAAAAAACAACATTGATGATAATGAAGAAGATCATGGTGATTTTTTTTGTAAATATAATATCAGGTTTGATTATGATAAGTGACCAATATCATATTTTGTAAAATTAGTGCACAAACGTTTAACTGCGTTATTTTAATGCAAGTATTCTGTAATAAAGCAATTACATGGGGAGGTGTCCCGATCGCTATCGGGAGGTAAAAGGCGAAAGGTAAAAGGTTTTATATGGGGTATATATTTATTACAGAACGCGTTTTATTTATCAACCGGCACAATAAATACCGGTACGGTTGAATGCCTTAAAATATCTTCGGCCACGCTTCCCATCAGCAGGCGGTTAAGCCCGGTTCGGCCGTGTGTGCCGGTAACTATTAGGTGTGCATCCCATTCACGGGCCGTTTGTAAAATTGTTTGTATGAGTTCGCCTTGGGGAGTGAATACCTCCGTATCCACACCACTAGCATAATCATGCGCTAACTGGTTCAGGAATAGTTCCAATTTCTCTTTCAACTGCCTGGCCGCTTCGTCGGGAAATATGCCGGCATCAACATTGCCTTCGGTAAGGGCCTCATCCACCACGCCCAGCAGGGCCACTTTGGCCCCAAGCTGCGCTGCAAAACTGTAGCCGTACTTTACAGCTTTTAATGCAGATGGGCTGTCGTTGGCTACTATCAGGATCCGTTCGGGTTGCATAATTTTAATTTAAATGTTCCGCGCCAATACTATGCCAACATAAGTAGCGGCAAAACCCAGCGCAATACTGCCCAGGGTATACAGTAACAAAGTAAAAATATGTTGGTTAGTCATTAACTGGATATTCTCGAAAGAAAATGAAGAAAAAGTGGTATACCCCCCGCAAAAACCGGTAACCAGGAACAGCCGCCAGTTTAAGGAACTGGGCCCAAACCGCTCGGTAAAAAAAACTAAAAAACCAATGAGGAAGCAGCCGGTGATATTGACCAGGAAAGTTCCGTAAGGAAATGCTGAAGTAACAAGGCCGGCCACCCAGCGATTTACCAGGTACCGCAAAATACTGCCTAAACCCCCGCCAAAAAAAATGATAAACAAAATACGCATAGCTTTTTATGGTTAAATCCTACAAAAAACCGATGGCAATGCCACGGTTCAATTAATTTTTGCAGGCGCCATCAGCTTTTTTAGGGCGGTTTGATACGGAAGACACCATTTCCGTTTGTTTCAGTAAAGTTAGGGATAAAAATGAAATAAATAGTTACATTTTAGGTTCTAAAATGCCATAAAATTAAAACGCTATTTTTATATTTGTTTTATAAGATTATTATGACTGCTAAAAGCATTTTAGAACAAATAGATGTTATTCGTAAAGCAAGCGCCAAAGCAAGTGTTTCAAAGGAGGCCGCGGCTGAATTTTTAAGTAATGCAGGAATAATCAAAAATTCAGAAAATAGCGGAATTGTTTCCCGCTCTTCTAAATCCGGGGGCTTTGTAACAAGGTCAGCAACAGTAGTTTCAAAATCAGAGCGACGGATTGCAAAAAAAACAACTAATACACATTATAAAAGTATTAAGAAATCTAAATAATGTCGGAGTTTCATTCGGTAGATGTTATTGGATTTCATAGCTGTGACCTGGATTTTGGTTTAAGGCTACTGAATGGTCAGGATGAATTACAACCAAGCGATAATTTATGGGACTGGTTAGGACCAGGCAGCTACTTTTGGGAACAAGACCCCGCCAGGGCATTGGAATATGCCACAGCGACAGCTACAGGTATCCAGAAAAATAAAGAAGCCGCCAAAACCCCATTTGTTATTGGGGCAATCATTGAACTGGGAAATTGTCTAAACCTCGTTGAATCGACATCACTCGATATACTAAGTGCTTCATACATAGGATTGAAAAAAGTGATGGATGCACTTGGTGAACCAATGCCTGTTAATAAAGGAAAGAACCGGGCATTAGATTGCGCTGTTATTAAATATATTCATCAGGCAAATAAAAAATCAGAAATTCTTCCTTACGATACTATAAGGTGCGCTTTTCCTGAAGGCGAAGAGTCTTATCCGGGAGCGATGATCACATCACGTCTTCATATACAATTTTGTGTATGTAACCCTAATAGTATTAAAGGATATTTTTTGCCCAGGCCTATAGACAAATATAATCCACATTTGAAATTACGGCTGTAAAGAAACTTAATTTTTGCAGGCGCCATCAGCTTTTTTAGGGCGGTTTGATACGGAAGACACCATTTCCGTTTGTTTGAGTAAAGTTAGGGATAATTATATAATATGCAATGCCAGCCGATTTTTGGTAGTGCCTCAGTTTGAATTTTTAATTTTATTGATTATTAAGAACACGATTCCAATTACGAAGAACACGATTCCAATTACGATAGTAGGTAACCAACAAAAAAAAGAAAACTCTCCTGCTTTGCTCACAAAAGGACTAATAGGGGGGGCCTTGATAAGTAAACATTGAAACTCCAAAACAGAACATTCCAAAACCTATAAGAATTATTAAGGCCCCAAGTATGATAAATGTATATTTTTTCATTGATATAAGGTTAAATAAAAAAGCCACTTGTTAGGTGGCTTAAATGTATGAATAAGCTTTGGAATAATAAGCAGGGGCGTTCGGAAGGTTTTGCAATTTTAATAAGCATTAACCCGTCCAATGAACCCTTTTAGCAGAGGCGTAGCCTCGGCCTATTTTGTAGCAACGGATTTTAATCCGTTGGATATAAAAAAACAAATAGGTAAAAGAACCATAGGTTCGGCCAATATAGATATGGATCGTGCCGACGGCACTTTTTATTGAGCGTTGTTTATGTTCGCCGGGTTAAAACCCGGCGTTACAATATCTGTCGAGCCGATGGCTCTTACAAAACGGGACTAAAAAACTAATGATGCCTTTTTTATGGACGTACTTTTTACGACCGCACCTGGCCATCACCCCTAACCAACCATTTATAGCTGGTAAGCTCCTGCAGGCCCATAGGGCCGCGTGCATGGAGTTTTTGTGTGCTGATACCTATTTCGGCACCTAAACCAAACTGGGCACCGTCTGTAAAGGCTGTAGATGTATTAACGTAAACCGCGGCGGCATCAACGCGGTTTAAAAAGGTTTCCATATTTTTTGTGTTTTCGGTAACAATAGCCTCACTATGTTTGGAACCATAGGCGGCAATATGGTCAAGCGCTTGCTGAAGCGTATCCACCGTTTTTATAGCCATTTTCATCGACAGGAACTCGGTGCCAAAATGTTCAGGGTTTGCTTTATGTAAAAGCCCGGCAGGGTAGTGGCCCTGTAATGCTGTATAAGCACGTTCATCCGCGAAAACTTCAACACCGGCTTCCCCCAAAGGTTTAGCTATTTCGGGCAGCTCTTTTAACCGTGCCGAATGAATGACCGCGCAATCCAGCGCGTTACATACGCTTACCCGGCGGGTTTTTGAATTAAATATAATGTCAGTTCCTTTTTTAAGGTCGGCAAATGCATCAAAATAGGTATGTAC